>JAYTHT010000001.1:0-7489 GCA_043732365.1 Novosphingobium sp.
AGCACATGCTTACCCGGGGGCCCCATGCGCATTTTTTCACTGGTATTGAGCTTGTTGGTCGCCGCACCAATCACCGTTTCGGCGGCGACACCCAAAGTAGGCCAGATGGCCCCCAATGCGGAAATCGAAACCGTCGCCCACGAAAAGTTCGACCTTGCCTCTTTGCGCGGCCAGGTCGTGATAATCAATTTCTGGGCAACCTGGTGTGTGCCGTGCCGGCAGGAACTGCCGCTGCTCGATGCGTATTACCGGGCGCAAAAACAACACGGACTGGTCGTGCTGGCCGCAACTACCGAGGATTCAGTGCCCGAATATCAGATGCACAAACTGTTTGCGATGATGGCGATTACGCCGGTCCACCGCTTGAAAGGCCCTTATGCGCCACTGCATGCGGTGCCGACCAATTTCATAATCGATCGGTCCGGGGTGCTGCGTTACGCGCAAGCGGCAGCGTTCACGCTCGAGGACCTGAATGCCGTGGTGGTGCCCCTGTTGAGCGAGCAAGCGCCCGTTACGACCACGGCTGCACGCTTTATGTCACGCTGAGCGCCGCAACGCCCGGCAACTCCTTGCCTTCCATCCATTCCAGGAACGCGCCACCGGCGGTCGACACATAGGTAAAATCGCCCGCCACTCCGGCGTGATTGAGCGCGGCGACAGTATCGCCGCCACCCGCCACGCAGATCAGCGCACCTTCCTTGCACAGCGCCGCCGCCGAACGCGCCAGTGCAACCGTCGCAGTGTCAAATGGTTCGATTTCAAACGCGCCAAGCGGACCGTTCCACACCAGCGTCCGGCATATCTTCAACACATCGGCGAGCGCCTCGGTCGCCTGCGGGCCGATGTCGAGGATCATTTCGTCCGCCGCAATTTCGTGGACGTTGGCCACGCGCAGCGATGGTGGATTAGCGGCAAGTGCGGTCGCGACCAGAGCGTCATAAGGCAGATGCACCGTGCAACCCGCTTTGTCGGCAGCGTCCATGATCGCATCGGCTGTGTCTGTCAGATCGTGTTCGCACAGCGATTTGCCGACATCGATCCCGCGCGCGGCCAAGAATGTATTGGCCATGCCGCCGCCGATGATCAGATGATCGACTTTGGTGACGAGGTGGCGCAGCACGTCGAGCTTTGACGACACTTTGGCGCCGCCAACGACGGCCGCCACCGGATGCTCCGGCTTGCCCAGCGCGCGTTCCAGCGCATCGAGTTCGGCCTGCATCGCGCGCCCGGCATAAGCGGGCAGCACGTGCGCGAGCCCCTCGGTCGAGGCATGCGCACGGTGCGCCGCCGAAAACGCGTCATTGACATAAAGATCGCCAAGTCTGGCCATCGCAGCAACAAATGCGGGATCGTTGGTTTCCTCGCCCGCATGAAAACGCGTGTTTTCCAGCACGGTGATCGATCCCGGCGCCAGCGCGGCAACCGCCGCCTCGGCCATCGGCCCCGCGCAATCGGCGATAAACCCGACCGGACGACCCAGCACCGATGCCAGCGCGGGCACAACCTGTACCAACGAATTGGCGGCGCTTGCGACCCCTTTGGGCCGACCGAAATGCGCCAGCACCAGCACGCGCGCGCCTTTGTCGGCGAGTTCGGCCAGCGTTTGCACCGTGGCGCGCAGCCGTGTGGCATCGGTCACCCGGCCATCGGCCATCGGGACATTGAGATCTTCGCGCACCAGGACGGCTTTGCCAGTCAGGTCGCCCCGGTGATCGCCCCGGTGATCGCCCCCGTGATCGCCCCCGTGATCGCCAAGGTCATCAAGCGTCTTGAAAGTCATTGTCGGTCTTTCTTATCCGGCCCGGTGCGGCAAGGATTTCAGAGCTGTTTGCCCATGACGCCGGCGGTGTCGACCATGCGGTTCGAAAAACCCCATTCGTTGTCGTACCACGACAATACGCGCACCAATTTGCCGTCGATTACGCTGGTTTCCAGGCTGTCGATCGTCGACGATGCCGGATCGTGGTTGAAATCGATCGAAACCAGCGGCTCGTCGGTATAGGCCAGCACGCCCTTCAGCGGGCCCTCGGCTGCGGCCTTCAACAGCGCGTTGACTTCGGCGATCGTCGTATCGCGCGACGGTGTGAACGTCAGGTCGACGACCGACACATTGGGCGTTGGCACGCGGATCGCCGAACCATCCAGCTTGCCTTTCAATTCGGGCAGCACTTCGCCAACCGCGCGCGCGGCGCCAGTTGTCGTCGGGATCATGCTCATCGCGGCGGCACGCGCGCGGCGCGGGTCCGAATGGATCTGATCGAGGATCTTTTGATCGTTGGTATAGCTGTGGATCGTGGTCATCAGGCCACGCTCGATGCCGATCGCATCGTTGAGCACTTTGGCAAATGGCGCGAGACAATTGGTCGTGCACGACGCGTTTGACACGATCAGATGGCTGGCTGTCAGTTTGTCATGGTTCACGCCATAGACCACGGTCAGGTCGACATCTTTGGCCGGTGCCGAAATCAGCACGCGCTTGGCGCCCGCGTCCAGATGCTTTTGCCCGCCCGCGCGATCGGCAAAGAACCCGGTGCATTCGAGCGCGATATCAATGCCATCGGCGCCATGAGGCAATTTGGCGGGATCACGCTCGGCGGTCACTTTGATACGCTTTCCGTCGATGATCAGGTCGGTACCATCGACTTCGACCGTGCCCGGATAGGCGCCGTGGACGCTGTCGCGCTTGAACAGGCGGGCATTGGCCTGTGCGCTGGCAAGATCGTTGATCGCGACCAGTTCCAGCCCGCAATCGGGGCGTTCGAGAATAGCGCGCGCGACATTGCGGCCGATGCGTCCGAAACCATTGATTGCGACTTTGGTGGCCATGATCAGTTCCTCTTTGGAGTTTTGGTGCCCGGGAGCCTTGGTGTCAGCTCGGCTCAAGCGATCCGGGCAAGAATTTGCGGGACGATCTTTTCAGCGGTCAGGCCGAAATGATCGTAAAGCACTTCGGCAGGTGCCGATGCGCCAAAACTGTCGATGCCGATGGTCAGACCGTCGCCGACATATTTCTGCCAGCCCGTCGTCACGCCGGCCTCGATCGACACTTTCAGCACGGCCGCCGGCAACACATCGGCGCGATACCCCGCGTCGCATGCATCAAACAATTCCCAGCACGGCATCGACACGACATCCGCGCCGATCCCCTGCGTTTCGAGCACGGCAGCGGTCTTCATCGCGATTTCGACTTCGGACCCGGTCGCAACCAGCACGACTTTGCGCGCGGCGGTCGCGGCGACCAGGCGATAGGCGCCCTTTGCGCTAAGGTTTTCGGTCGTGTCGCGCGGCACTTGCGGCAGGTTCTGGCGCGACAGCGCGAGCAGCGAAGGCGCACGGGCGCTTGCCAGGGCGATCTGCCAGCATTCGGCGGTTTCGATGATGTCGGCCGGGCGAAACACCTGGAGGTTTGGAATCAGGCGCAGGCTCATCACGTGTTCGACCGGTTGATGTGTCGGGCCGTCTTCGCCCAACCCGATCGAATCGTGCGTCATCACATAAACGACGCGCGCATGTTGCAGCGCCGACAGGCGAATAGCGTTGCGGCAATAATCCGAAAATACCAGGAACGTGCCACCATACGGGATCAACCCGCCATGCAGCGCGGCCCCATTCATCGCAGCGGCCATGCCGAATTCGCGGATGCCGTAATGGACATGGCGCCCACCATAGGCTTGTTGGCTAAATGACGGCGTCGCCTTCACTTTGGTCAGGTTCGATCCGGTCAGGTCGGCGGATCCGCCAAACAGCGCGGGCACCGCGGGTGCCAGGATGTCGAGTGCCAGTTCGGACGCTTTGCGCGTGGCGACTTTGCGCGGGTCGGCAAACCATTGCGCAAACGCGGCCTTTGCGCCAGCCATATCGGGCAGGTCGCCCGCCATGCGCGCATCGAATGCGGCGCGCTGCGGGTGCGCAACGGTCGCAGCCTGCCATGCCGCATGCGCCTTGCGCCCGCGATCGCCGGTAGTGCGCCATGCGCCCAGAATATCGGCGGGGATTTCGAACGGAGCGGCGGTCCAGCCCAGATTTTCGCGGGTCGCGGCGATTTCATCGGTGCCGAGCGGGCTGCCGTGGACATTGTGGCTGCCCTGTTTGTGCGGCGCGCCTTTGCCGATGATCGTATGGCACGCGATCAACGAGGGGCGCGGATCGGCGGCGGCCTCTGCCATCGCGCGCGCGATGTCGGCATGGTCATAGCCATCGCACGAGGCGACATGCCAGCCACTGGCGCGATAGCGCGCGGGAATGTCCTCGATCGTCGACAGGCTGGTGTCGCCATCGATCGTGATGCGGTTGTCGTCCCACAGGACATTCAGCCGACCAAGCCCAAGCGTGCCGGCCAGGCCGACCGCCTCGTGATTGATGCCTTCCATCAGGCAGCCATCGCCGGCGATCACCCAGGTGCGGTGATCGACCAGATCGTCGCCAAATTCCGCATTCAGATGGCGCTCGGCCATCGCCATGCCGACTGCCATCGCAAAACCCTGGCCCAGTGGCCCGGTGGTGCATTCAGCGCCCGGAACCAGAAAGTTTTCCGGATGCCCGGCGCACACACTGTCCAATTGGCGGAATTTGCGGATGTCTGCGATCGTCGGCGAAGCATATCCCGTCAGGTACAGGGCCGAATACAACAGCATAGAGCCATGGCCCGCCGACAGGATAAACCGGTCACGATCGGCCCAGCGCGGCGCGTCGGGATCGAATTTCAGGAATTGCGACCACAGCACCGTGGCGACCTCGGCCATGCCCATCGGCATGCCGGGATGCCCGGAATTGGCGGCCTGGACGGCGTCCATGGCGAGCGCACGGATCGCGTTGGCCATAGGCGCCAGCGTGGTGGAGTCACGGGTCATACCGGTGTGAGCAACCTAAAACAGCGCGGGCCGGGCACGCATGGGACTGATTCGGCAGGCGCCTCTTGGGACAGGGCGCCCCCACCGTCAAGGTTATGGCGACCTGGCACGCATCGCGCCGATGAACAACTTGCGCATTCCTATGCATTGGCGGAAATACGTTTGCATTGTCAACTGGGCGGTTCATCGGGATCGGGGTTGCGGCGGGCATCACCCGTTCTGGCGCATGGGCCGGTGTGTGGCGCTTGCACCACCCTGACGATGTGCTAGCGACATGGCCATGACATCCAAAAGCACGACCAAAAGCTTGGAAGACGATTTGGGCCGGATCGCGCTTGCGCTGGACCGACTGGAAAGCGCCGCCACTGCGCGAGAGGCTGAATTGGGCGAGATGGCGGCGTTAAAGGCGCGGCATCGCCGGCTGAAAGACACAGTCAGCAATGAACTGCAACAGTTGGATCTGCTGCTTGCCAACTTGCCCCAAAAAACTCCGCTGGAGCAATCGCAGCTGGAGCAATCATGACAAACACGGCACCGCGCAACGTTTCGCTGTCAATCGGCGGGCGTAACCACGTCATTTCGGTCGCCGGGAACGAGGAGCCGCATTTGCGGATGCTGGCGCAAATGATCGACGAGCGCGTCAGCAAATTGAGCATCGGCCAAGGCCAGACCGAGACGCGCATGCTGCTGATCGCCGCTCTGATGCTGGCCGACGAATTGCAAACCATGCAAAATGCCCCTGCCCCTGCCCCGCCGAAGCAAGCATCTGCAAAAGCGTCGCCAGCTGCTGAAAAAGGGGCGCCTGGTCATGAAATCGCGCCAGAAATGCTGGTGCGTGTCTCTGAATTGGCGGATCGGGTGGAAAAGCTTGCCGCAAGACTTGAGCATTCCGGCGATACACCCTAAATAAGGCGCGACGGGTTCTGCCCGGCACGAGCCGCATGAACATCCCTGAGGCTATAAGCAATCCTTGGGGGCTGTCCCTGACCCGGATCCTGGTCCGGGACACACGGTCCCCACCTGACGTAAGCGCGTCAGAGGATTTTCCGAGCAAACGACCCACGGTGGGCCCGTCACCCCCCACAAACAGCACCATTCGCCGCAACAGCGTCACCCCATACCCACCCCCGAATTGTTCGATCAGAGGATCACAACCCGGTGAGCGACAGCACGCCTGACAATGCATTCGCCGAGACAGATCCGGCTTTTTCCAAACCAGCGCTGCGCAAAACGTTGCGCGCGGCACGGCGCGCCCATGTTGATGCGCTGGATCCACGCATTCTCGCACTGGTGCTGATGCGCCCGCCCACTGCATTGCTGTCGTTCATCCCCGCAGGGGCCACGATCGGGCTGTATGGCGCCACGCAAGGCGAAGCGCCCGCGCTGGGTTATGCCCGGTATTTCCATGACGCGGGGCATCGTATCGCCCTGCCCTGGTTTACCGGTCGCGACAGCGCCATGGTGTTTCGCGAATGGGATTCGCCCCACCTCGACGAATTGCTGGAATCGGGCGCCTATGGCGTGCCGCAGCCTGCCGCGACTGCGCCCGCGCTGATCCCCGATGTGCTGTTTGTGCCGCTGGTCGGATTTACCGCCACGGGTGGCCGGCTTGGCCAGGGTGGCGGGCATTATGACCGCTGGCTATCCGCGCATCCCGATACGATTGCAATCGGACTGGGTTGGGATTGCCAGTTGGTCGACGTGTTACCGAGCGAGGCGCACGACCGGCCCTTGAACGCGGTGATCACGCCCAAGCAGCTGTATGGCCCCTTTGAAAGCGCCGTCATGATTGGTTCTGGTACATGATCGACACAAACATTGACGCCAGGCGCCCGACATGGCGCAAACCCGTCGGCATTCTGGCGCTGCTGCTGGCGCTGGCGATCTATGCGATCGCGGTGGCGCAATTGGCGGGGGTGATCAGCACATGGCCCGTGCTGGTGCAGACGCTGGCCTATGTCGTATTGGGCACGATCTGGCTGTTGCCTTTGCGGCGTTTCCTGATCTGGATGGAAACCGGCCGCTGGGGCTGAACAAGCCTTCTGCCCCAGGACCATGGCGCGAGTGACGGGACTTGAACCCGCGACCTCCGGCGTGACAGGCCGGCACTCTAACCAACTGAGCTACACCCGCGCAGCCACTTGGGAGCAGCGCCACTAGGCCAGCATGCCGGGGCTGTCAACCGCGATCGGGCGGGCGGGCTGCCTTGCTTTGGCCGGGCCGGTAAACCATCGAAATAGGCGCTTTTGCAAGGCTTAAGCCGTCCACAATTACCCGTTCCGCACCCGGCGGTTAACCATTCCTTTGCCTCTCTTTGCGACAAGCAGCGCATCCGGTCCGCACGCGGACCCCAGTGGGGGCTTGTTACCAGTGAATCTTCGCCGCAGCTTCGTCGCCCTCACCGGGGCTCTGTGCCTCGCCGCACCCGCCATTGCCGCACCGCTGATCGCGCTCGACAGCGCGGTTTACGTCGAGAAGGTCGCGCCGGGCAAAGGCCGGATGCTTCAGCCTGCCGCGCAATTGAATCGCGGCGACCGCGTGGTTTACGTGGTCAGCTGGTACCGCATGGGCGGAACCGGCGCGTTCACCGTGACCAATCCCCTGCCCCGCAGCGTCTATTATCAGGGCAGCGCCGACGG
>JAYTHT010000002.1:0-7484 GCA_043732365.1 Novosphingobium sp.
TCGGTCTCGGCATGCCGCACGCGGTCGAATTTGGCCGCCGCCGCCGCCGCCACGGAATTGGTATCGCGCAGGATTGTCGGTTTCAGGAACACGAACAGCGTTTGCCGGGTTTTCGCTTCGACCCGGCTTTTGAACAAGTTGCCGATGATCGGGATACTGCCCAGAATCGGCACCTGGCTGGCGGTGCGTGTGCTGTTGTTGGAAATCAGCCCGCCCAATACGATCGTCTGACCATCATCGGCCAGCACGGTCGTCTGGATCGAGCGACGGTTGGTGATCAGATCCGCCGCACCTGCCACGGAAGGGGCCAGCGATGACACTTCCTGACTGACGTCAAGTTGCACCGTATCGCCTTCGTGGACGCGGGGCACCACGCGCATGGTGATGCCGACATCGGCGCGTTCGACCGTGGTGAACGGCGTCGTGGTGCCGGCGGTGGTATAGCTGCCGGTGATAAACGGCACATTCTGGCCTACGACGATTGCTGCCGGCTGGTTGTCGAGCGTCGTGATGCTCGGCGTGGACAGCAAGTTCGCCCGCGTCGATTTTGCCAGCGCCTGAATGAGCACCTGAAAACTGCCAGTTTTGCCAAACGTCCCGGTCAGTCCGTCCGCGGCAAAGGCGGCAGCGGCTGGTGCACCGACATACGACAGGATCTGGCCCAGCGAAACGCCCGTATTGCTGAACGACGTGCCCGCCCCATTGGTCGCGCCAGCAGCCGCGCCGCCAAAGCCCATCTGGACACCCAGCTGTTCGGACCAGTCCCCGTTGATTTCGACAATCGCAGCTTCGATCAGAACTTGCGGGCGTCGCACATCGAGCTGCGTGATCAGCGATTCGATTGACGCGATCGCCGACGCTTTGCCGCGCACGACAATCGCGTTCAGCTCCCGATCAGGCTCGACCGCCAGATCTTCGGTCGCAAATCCACCCTCGCCCGATCTGGCCGAACTTGACGATCCGATGACCGGCATCGGGTTCATGGCCGCCGCCGAACCAAGACCTGAAGCGCCGGTGGCTTGCGCCAGGCCCCCGCCGGACCCGAGGCCGCCGCCGGTCAGCCCGGACAGATTGCCCGCAAGCCCCGCATTACTGCCATAAGCGTTGCTGCCAAACGCGCCGCCGCCGGACGAACCGGTGGCGAGCGTTTTGGCCACGGGGTTCTGGGCAGTACCCTGCCCCCCCATCAACCCGCGCATGACCGCGGTCAAAGATTCCGCATCGTTGTAATGCAACCGGAATACGCGGGTGGTGATCGCCGCGCCGCCGCCCGGCCGATCCAGCTGGCGCGCGATTTCCCGTGCCTTTGCCAGCACGCCGGGATCGCCGCGCACCAGCACGGTGTTGCTACGGCCGTCGGCAACCGCGTGGGGCGCTGCGTTATCCCCTTCGCCAACGATGCCCTGGATTGCCGCTGCAACGTCTTTTGCCGCCGCGAAATGCAGGCTGATCGTATCGAACCCGGCGCCTTCGCTATGATCGAGCGCACGCGCCAGTCCTTCGATCCGCGCGACGTTGTCCGCGTAATCGGTCACGATGATCGCGTTGGGATTGGTCGTCATTTCCAGACTGCCAAAGCTGGCCACGAGCGGTTTTAGCACGCGCAACGCCGCCTCTGGCGACACTTTGTCCAGCCGGATCATTCGCGTGATCATCTGGCCGCTGGCCGATCCGTTGGCTGGTTGGCGCGCGGCATCGGCCTGCGCGATCACACGCCAGGCGCGGCCATTGCGCACCACGGCAAAACCCTGCCCGCGCAGCACCGATTCGAACAATTGCCAAACGCCATCGGGGCCGAGCGGCCGCGACGACACGACATTGACCGTGCCTTTGACAGCAGGATCAAGAATAATCGTGCGCCCGGTGATGCGTGAGACCTGTTGCGCAACGTCGGCGATGTCGATGTCGCGCAAATTGACGATGACTGCTGCAGGCGAGGGCCCGGTTTGTGGTGGAGCTGGTGCGGGAACTGGTGCTGGCGCAGAAGCAGATGGTGCGGCCGCTTGCGCCATGACGGACACTGTTGTGACAAACGCCAACAGCGCGGCTTGCGATACCCGGGAAAACGTTCTCATGGTGATTAGCCTAATGCATTGCCAGGCCGAGCGATACCCGCTGACCATTGCGCACGATCACGACTTGCGCGCTGCCCGATTGCGCCACGCGGGCGATCAGGTCACGTTCGTTCATACTGCTGTTTACCGCGCTGCCATTGAGCTGTTCGACCACATCGCCCGGGCGCAGACCTGCGGCAAACAGCGCCGGCGGCGATGTTCCGCTGACGCGAAAACCGCCGCTGTCGAGGCCGGCAACCGGTCCGCCCCCAAAACCACCTGGGCCTGAACCACCTGGGCCTGAACCACCTGGACCTGAACCACCTGGCCCCGCCGTCCCGGGTAAACCTGCCGTCGGTCCGGGTTTGCCGCCAATCGGGCCAAGCGGCGATCCGGATGGGATGCCGCTGCCCGCCAGCGACTGACCCTGCGGGCCCAACGCGAATCCCAGCGCCTGCAACCCGGCCGGCATGCGCACGATCACCTGATCGGCCTCGATCGCCTCTACCACGCCACCGTTGATCGCAGCGCCGATGCCATAGCTGACCACTTTGCCGTCCGATCCCGCAATCAGGGCGGTCGATGCCGACGCCGGAAACGCGAGCAGGATACCCTTCAGCTTGATGGCGCCGCCGCCTGTCGCCTGGCTGGCAGCCATCGCGGTGCCAAATGGCGCCAGCGCAAGTATGCCGCCCATATCGGCAGGTTCAGCACTGGTACTGGCCGCAACCGGAGACACTACCGGCATTTCGCCGGTATACCCGGTCACGCGCCAGGTCAGCCCGGCCAGCGCCAGCGCGACCGATCCGATCATCACCGCTGTGAACAGATCGATGCCCAATTGGACCCGGCGTGCGCCCTGAATGCGCATCAACCTTACAACGTGCTTCATAACGTGATCGTGCCCGCATCGACAAACCCACGCAGCGTGACCGTGGGCGTCGTTTCATTGGGCGCGCGCACCTCGACCACGATCTGATGCAAATCGTGGTCGGCACTCGCGAGTTCGCGCGTGCGCACTTGCCAGCGCGATGCGAGCATGGCCGCGTCGCGCCAGTCGGTGCGTGCCCCAATGGCCCCCGCGCCCATCCCGGCGCCCGCCTCGGCCAGCGCGTTTTCCGCCACCCATTGCGCCGATGCCCGCCGTTCGAGCCCGCGCAACACATCGACATGCGCCTCTGCCGCGCGAATGATCCCGGCGGTCGCGATCGCCAGAATGGCCATCGCGACCATCGCCTCGATCAAGGTAAAGCCATTGGGAATTGCGACCGGACCGGGCCTTTTCTGTGACATCACCTGGCGCGTCATTCAGACCCGGCGGCAGTTTGCACCAGCCGCGCTTTCACGCCGTCAAACGCAACGATCCAGCGCTGATCGCCTTTGGCCAGCGTCACCGAAAACGGTTTTCCCGCACCATCGGCGTCCAGCGGCACCGGCGAGATGTGCACATCGCTCGACAGCGTCATGCCCGGTGGCAAAGCATGCGCGTCATGCAATGGGGCGAGCGCCGCCGGTTGCCATTTCTGCCCGGCATCAAACCGTTCGACTACGGCATAGCCGGTGGGTGACAGCATCAGCGCCAGCGCCTGATCGCTCGCCATGGTTTCATCGGCGGCAAGTTGCAGCCGCGACATCAGCCGCAACGCCTCGACCTGTCCGTCACCGCCATGGGTGACCCCGAATGACAGCACCGCCGCGCCTGTCGAAATACCGATGATCGCCAGGACCACCAGCATTTCCACAAGTGTCATCCCGGCCTGAGAGCCGGTAAAAGACCGGGGCGGTGATATCACAAACCGGAAACCGTCAGATCCTGATCAACCCCATCGCCACCTGGCTTGCCATCTTTGCCCAGCGAGGTGATTTGAAACCCCGCGCCATTGGCGGCGGGCGAACGGTACGAATAGGGCCGGCCCCAGGGGTCGACCGGCACTTGTTCGAGATAACCCTGTGCGGACCAATTGGCTGGTACAGGCGCGCTGGTCGGGCGATGCACGAGCGCGGCGAGGCTCTGTTCGGTACTGGGATAATCGCCATTATCCAGCCGATAGATCTTTAACGCCGATGCGATCGTGCGCAAATCGGTGCGCGCGACGGTAACTCTGGCCTGGTCGGGTCGGCCGATCACATTG
Organism: Novosphingobium sp.; assembly: GCA_043732365.1. GTDB lineage: Bacteria > Pseudomonadota > Alphaproteobacteria > Sphingomonadales > Sphingomonadaceae > Novosphingobium. The sequence goes on from JAYTHT010000002.1 coordinate 4,187, forward strand.
GGCACGATCAGCGCCGCAATCAACGCGATGATCGCCAGCACGACGATCATTTCGATCAGCGTCAGCCCTGCCTCGTTGCTGGCGCGCGCCTTTTTCAAGGTGCCACGCGCGAGCCTACTTTTGGGCGAAAATGGTGTTTGGTTTATGGCCACGCTTCCCTTTATATACAGCCCCAGATGACAAATCCACCGCCACATACCGCAATAGTGAATGGCTTTTCGGGGGACGATTACAACAGTGCGCAATTGGCCGCCAAATCGTTAACCGGGGGCATCTGGGCGCTGTCCGGTGACCGGCTGGAATGCATCGACGAATTCACCCCAGGTCCGCCGATCGTGCTGGTTCCCAGCGAAGCCGTGCTGATGCTGGCGGTGCCGCTGCCCCCGCTGGGCAATGTCACGCGCCGCCGGGAAGCGCTGCCTTTTGCCATCGAGGATGCCATTGCCGAGCCGCTCGACCAGGTACATGTCGCGCTCGGTGCCGAACAGGCGCCCGGTGTGTGGCTGGCAGGGATCATCAGCCATGGGGTGATGCGCGAGTGGATTGCACTGCTGGACGAGGCCGGGCTGGCGCGCGCAATCATGCTGCCCGACGCCCTGCGCCTGCCTGTCCCGATAAACCTGGCGGCGCCGGACCAGGCGAGTTGGGCGGTCGATCTGACGTCCGAGCGCGCGATTATCCGCGCCAGCGATGGCAGCGGTTTTGCCCTGCCGCTGGCGCAATTCGAAGCTGCCTGGCGCGCCGCGGGTGAACCTGCGTGCATCGCCTATGGCCAGCCGCTGGCGCCACAGTTCGCCGCCACGCAGGCCGACTTGGCCCTACAACCGCTTGGCGCGCACATGTTGGCGCCCGCGCTCGATTTGCGGCAGGGCGTCTATGCCGCGCCGCGCCGGCCGTTCAATCCGCTATGGCGTCGCATCGCGCTGATCGCCGGGATTGGCGCGCTGGCACATGGCGTGATCGCGATTGCCGATACCGCCGCGCTGACCCATCTGGCCCATGTGCGAGAGGCGCAAGTGCGCAATCTGGCCGCCGGCCTGCAATCACCGGTCACGATTGGCGCCGATCTGGGCGACACGCTCAATGCGTTGGCGCCTGATGCCGCCGCCGCAGGCCCAAGCCGGTTCATGGCGCTGCTGTCGCGCAGCGCGGCAGCGATCGGCACAGGCCAGAATCAGGGTCAACCTGCGGGCCAAAACCCGGCGCTATGGCGTTCATTGGCGTTCGATCGTGCGGCGGGCACGTTGACGATCGAAGTCGAGGCCAGCGACATCGCCGATTTGCAGCGCATCGCGCAGGCGCTGTCTCACGCCGGACTGAGCGCCCAGCCTGGTGCCGCCGCCAGCGAAAGTGGCCATGCGGTCGGCAGTTTTGTGATCCGCGCACCATGATCCGCGCACGCATCAGTCGGTATGCAGGCCAGTTCGCCGATCGCATCGCCATGCCCGCGTTGCACCCGGCCTGGCACCGATCGCGCGCATGGTGGGCCATCCGCAGCACCCGCGAACAAGTGCTGATCGGCGGCCTGGCGGCAGTCGCCATTTTCACGCTGTTTCTGCTGGTGGTGATCGTGCCGTTGCGCGCCATCCGCCAAGCCGATTTTGACGATCTGCACACAATCGCGTTGCTGGAGGCGCGGCTGCGCGCGGGCGGCACAAATACCGGCCAATCGGTGACCATGCGTCATGGCACGCCATCGGCGATCCTGACCGACAGCGCAGCGGCGGCGCGGCTGTCGATCGAGCGCATCGAGCCAGAGGGCGGCAACACCCGCGTCGTGCTGGGCGATGCGTCGTTCGAACAAGTGATGCACTGGATCGCAGGCGTCGAGGCGACCAGTCGGCTGCGCGTCGATCAGGCGCAGATCGACCGCAAAGGCGGCCCCGGGATCGTGCGCGCCACATTCGTGGTGACCGGCTGATGGACGACCTGCCACCCGAACGCGCAGCAGGTATCGGGCAAGACCCGCTCGATAACGGGCAAGATCCGGTGCCCGAACTGCGTTACAGCTTTGCGCGCGAAAGCGGCGCTGTGGTTGTCGAAGACAACGGCGCCGCGATCTGCCTGCATCGCGCCGACGCCTCGCTGCCCGCATTGCTCGAAATCCAGCGGCGTTATGGCCCTTTGCCATGGCGCGCGGTCGACTCCGCCGCGTTCGACACCATTCTGCAAGGGCAATTTCGCAAGACCACCAGCGTCGCCGCAGGCGTTGCCGCAACCGATGAAGTCGACCTGGCTTCGCTGGCGGACAGCGCCGCGCAAGTCGATGACTTGCTCGACAACCGTGATGATTCGCCGGTCATCCGCCTGATCAATGCCTTGTTGCTGGAGGCGATCCGCGAAGGCGCGTCGGACATCCACGTCGAAACGCAAGAACGCCGCCTGTTGGTGCGATTCCGGGTCGACGGCGTACTGCGCGAAAAAATCGAGCCCAAACGCGCGCTGGCACCGTTGCTGGTCAGCCGCATCAAAGTCATGGCGCGGCTCGATATCGCTGAAAAACGCATTCCGCAGGATGGCCGCGTTGGCTTGCGCATTGGCGGCCATGAAATCGACGTGCGCGTTTCGACCATGCCGACCCAGCACGGCGAACGCGTGGTCATGCGCTTGCTCGATCGCGGCTCGGTCAAGCTTGATACCGCAACGCTGGGGATGAATGCGCGCGATGTCGCGCTGCTCGATCGGCTGCTCGACCGGCCCAATGGCCTGTTGCTGGTCAGCGGGCCGACCGGATCGGGCAAGACGACGACGTTGTATGCCGCGCTCAGTCGGCTCAACGATCGGCGCCGCAATATCATGACGGTCGAGGACCCGATCGAATACGAACTGGAAGGCATTTCGCAGACGCAAGTCAACACGCGCGCCGACATGACGTTTGCGCGGGGCTTGCGCGCGATTTTGCGTCAGGACCCCGATGTGATCATGGTCGGTGAAATCCGCGACGGCGAAACCGCGCAAGCCGCCGTCCGCGCCAGCATGACCGGTCATTTCGTGCTATCGACCCTGCACACCAATTCCGCAATCGGCAGCGTGACCCGGCTGATCGATATCGGGGTTGAACGCTATTTGCTGGCGCCGATGCTGGTCGGGCTGGTCGCACAACGGCTGGTGCGCCAATTGTGCCCCGATTGCCGCGCGCAAACATCCGCCACGCCCGCTGATGCTGCGATGTTGAATGGCGCGTTGCATGCGGACCTCGACGGCGCGTTGCAAGTGGGCGAAACGATCTGGCAGGCGGCGGGTTGCACCGCGTGCCATTTCGAAGGGTATCGCGGACGCGCCGGGTTGTACGAGATCG
>JAYTHT010000003.1:0-7462 GCA_043732365.1 Novosphingobium sp.
CCGGCACCGCGCCGCGATCGTTGATCATGCACGCCGATCCGCTGTCCGCCTATGCCTATCGCTGGCTGGACCCGGTGGCGACGCGCGATACAATCAACGGGCTGTTTGACCGCTACTGGCGCCATCTGCGCAAGCTGGATCAGGGCTATGACCTGATCGTTTCGGCCAGCGCGGGATTGTCAGCGCGATTGACCGGCGGTGGGCTACAACACGTGCTGACCAATCCGATGGGCGTCGATCCCGGGGTGTTTTCACCGCAGTTTCGCGATGTGGCCTTGCGCAAAGGGTTGCTCGATTTGTGCGAATTGCCCGAAACCGCGACTTTGCTTGTCGGGGTCGGGCGGTTTTCGCCGGAAAAGCGCTGGCCGATGCTGGTCGATGCCGTCACGGCCGCAGGCGCGCGCAACCCGGTCGGGCTCGTGTTAGTCGGCCAGGGTCGCGATCTCAAGACGATCCAGCGGCGCATTGGCGGCAATCCGCATGTCCACATCCTGGCGCCGATCACCGACCGTCACGAATTGGCACGCGTCATGGCCAGCGCCGATGCGCTGTTGCACGGGTGTGAAGCCGAAACATTCTGCATGGTCGCCGCCGAAGCACGCGCGAGCGGTCTGCCGCTGATTGTGCCCGACGAGGGCGGCGCATCCGACCAGGCGCGCGCCAGCGACGGGTGGATTTACAAATCCGCCGACGCCGCTGCCGCCGCGCAAGTGATCAATGAATATTGCATCGGCCGCGAAACCGGCGTCGCCGGTCCCCGCGCCGATGTCCCCCCCCCGCGCACGATGGACGACCATTTCCGCGAATTGTTCGGCACATACGAACGCCTGATCGCGCCCAACGCCCGCGCAGCCTGACCGCTTTTCAGCTTTTCCAAAGCAAACCAACAAGTTTTCATCATATTTCTGCCAGGTGGCTTGCGCTATGGCCTCGCCAAATTTGCCAATGGAGCCCCACTCATGACCGAACGTACCGCCGACCCCCGCATTGTTCCGCTGATTGTCGATCGTTAGTCGCCGCGTTCGTTTGACGGCACCGCGCTGCCTACGCAAGACCTGGCGCTGATGCTGGAGGCGGCAACGTTGGCACCATCGGCGTACAATTATCAGCCATGGCGGTTTCTGTATTCGATCCACGGCGATGCCAATTGGGACCTGTTTTTGTCGCTGCTGGTGCCGTTCAACGCGAGCTGGGCCAAACACTCCGGCGCACTGGTGTTTATCATTTCCGACACCGCGATGCGCAGCCCCACTGGCGCAAAACCCAACCACGTCCATAGTTTTGACGCAGGCGCCGCCTGGGCAATGCTGGCGCTGCAGGCGATCGCTATGGGCTATCACACTCATGGCATAGCCGGGGTCGATTACGCCAAAGCGCAGATCGAACTGGGCGTACCTGATGATTTCCGGATCGAGGCGGCCATCGCGATCGGCCGCAAGGACAGCCCCGACCGCCTGCCCGAAGGGCTGCGCGAACGCGAAGTGATCAGCACCCGAAACCCCGCGGCGCAAGTCAGCGTGGCCGGCAAATTCGGTGATCTGCCAACGGCTTGATCTGTCGCACCGCCATACCGCATACCGGGCCGGGGTCAGCGTGTACCAACCCCGGCCTTGGCCCGGCACAGCATTTGCGGAATCGGCAAATCAACGACCTGAAGCATAGTCGGCACGCCTTGTCGCAAGCGTTGGAACAATGACTCGCCTTACCGCGCCGCACAATGCTATTTGATTTCATCGATTTTCGGCGGGGGGCTAATACGCCGACTGTCATGTTTACGAGGTCTTGCACGATGAATATCGGTCGGCGCGGGTTCTTTGGTGTTGCCGCCAGAACCGCAGCTTCCGTCCTGTTGCCGCGCGCCGCATGCGCCGCGATTGTCCCGCTTGCGGGGCTTGCGGACTTGCGCCTGTGGTCGCCATTACCACCCGAATCGATTGTGCCGCTATCGATCATGCAACAATCGGCTGGGCAAAAATCGGGTGGGCAAAAATTGGCCGGGCCAGAATTGACGAGGGCCGACGCGGCTGCCGGTAATCCGGCGCTATCGCTCTTGCCGCGCGCATTGGCCGCCCTCAATGCGCACGGCAGCCGAATCGCCGATCGCAGCGTGGTCGGCCTGGTGGATTTTGCCGTACCATCGCGTCTGCCCCGGCTGCATATCGTCGATGTCGCTGGCGGGCGCGTGATGTCGAGCCATCTGGTCGCACATGGTCGCGGGTCCGACCCTGAAAACAGCGGCTGGGCCGAACGGTTTTCGAATCGCATGGGGTCAGAGGCATCGTCGAACGGAAGCTTCGTCCTTGGCGAAACCTATTTTGGCAAACACGGCCGGTCGCGCCGCCTGATCGGGCTTGATACCGACAACGACCAGGCCGAAGCACGCGGGATCGTGATCCATGCGGCGGCCTATGTCTGCCCCGATTTTGCCGCGCGATATGGCCGCGTCGGCCGCAGCCAGGGCTGTTTCGCGGTCAACACCTCCGAAATCGCCTCGGTGCTGGATCTGCTAGGCCCCGGACGGCTGCTTTACGCCGCTCGTTGATCAGAACGCGCGCGGCTGCTTTATGCCGCCCGCCAAACAGACCTGACGCATGGCTATTTCAATGCGCGGCGACGAAATAAAGGTGTAGATGGACGGGCGAACGATGGCTAACGCTCCGCATGGGCTTTGGTCGGGGAATGATCCGGGCTATTTATCTGCTGGAAAGCCTGACCTTGCGCCGATTGCCATTTTCAACCGCTATCGTGATTGCTGCGGCGCTGCTGACTTCATGCAGCAGCCAGACCGTCGCGCCGCCGCCGACACCTGTTGTCGGGGTGATTGTTGCAAAAGCCGGAGCGGTCCCGTTGATGACCGAGCTGACCGGACGCACGATGCCATCGGAAACCGCCGATGTGCGCCCGCAAGTGTCGGGTCTGATCACCGCGCGACTATTTACCGAGGGTAGCGAAGTCCGCAAAGGCCAGCCGCTGTATCAGATCGATGCACGGCCCTATGCCGCGACCGAAGCGCAAGCGCGCGCGGCGCTGGCCAATGCGCAAGCGGTGGTCGAATCGAGCCGGTTGAAAGCCGAACGTTATCGTACGCTGGCCGCAACCGGCGGGATCAGCAAACAGGACGCCGCCGACGCCGATGCCGTGTGGCAGCAATCGCGCGCCCAAGTCGCCGCCGCGCGCGCCTCGCTCGACGCTGCGCGCGTCAACCTGAGCTTTACGCACATCGTCGCGCCGATCAGCGGGCGGATCGGCCAATCGAGCGTGACGCGCGGCGCGCTTGTCACCAGCGACCAAGCCCTGGCGTTGTCCAAAATCCAGCGGCTCGATCCAATCTGGGTCGACATTCAGCAATCGAGCGCCGATTTTATCGCGTTGCGCCATGCGCTCGAAACCGGTCAATTGACCAGCGCAGGTTCGGCGCCGGTGACCATCGTGCTGGCCGACGGCACCCAATGGCCCAGCCCCGGGCGGCTCGATTTCGCCGATATCGATGTGAACGAAATGACCGGCACAGTGACATTGCGGGTGACGGTACCCAATCCGCGCGGCGACTTGCTACCCGGCCTGTTCGTCAAGGCCCGGCTGACCCAGGGCATGATCGCAAACGGCATCCTGCTGCCCCAGGCCGCCGTCAGCCGCGATCCGCGCGGCAATCCGGTGGTGCTGGTGGTTGGCCACGGCGATGTTGTCGAATCCCGCACTGTGGCGACCGCGACGACATTCGGCGCCAATTGGCTTATCACCGGAGGATTACGCCCGGGCGAACGTGTCGTGGTCGAAGGGCAATTGACCGCGCGCCCCGGCACGCATGTCAAAGTTGCGCCCGCGTTGATCGCAAAAGGGGGATAGCGGGCCATGTTGTCGCGTTATTTCGTTGATCGGCCAATCTTTGCCTGGGTCCTGGCGATCCTGGTCATGATCGGCGGCGGTATCGCCATCGGCAACATGGGCGTTGAACAGTTCCCCGATATCGCCCCGCCGACAATCTCTGTGAGCGCCAACTATCCCGGCGCCGATGCGCGCACGGTCGAAAACACCGTCACGCAGATCCTGGAACAACAGCTGAAAGGCGTCGACGGGCTGATCTATTTCACCTCGACCAGCAGCAATGGCCAGGCGCAGATCGTCGCCACGTTCAACAAGGGGATCAATCCCGACACCGCGCAAGTGCAAGTGCAGAATGTGCTGGCCAAAGCGGTGACGCGCCTGCCCTCGCAAGTGCAGTCGCAGGGCTTGTCGATCAACAAGGCGCAGGCCGATTTGCTGTTGATGGCGGCGCTGTATGATTCAACCGGCAAAAGCAGCCTGGCAGATGTCGCCGACTATCTGGCAGTGCATATGGCCGACCCGGTTTCACGGATCAACGGGGTTGGTTCGGCTGACGTTTGGGGCACGCAATATGCGATGCGGATCTGGCTCGATCCAGTAAAGCTCGCCGCCGTCCGGCTGATGCCGCAGGACGTGATCACCGCATTGAATGCGCAAAATGCGCAGATTTCTGCGGGTGAAGTCGGGATGTTGCCTGCGCCCGGCAATCAGGCGCTGAACGCCACGATCACGTCACGTTCGCGGCTGACGAATGTGGATCAATTTGGCGTGGTGGTGCTGAAAACCCAGGTCGATGGGTCACAGGTCTTGTTAAAGGACGTCGCGCGGGTCGAACTGGGACAGGAAAACTACTCTTCGATCAATATGTTGGACGGCTATCCTGCGGTCGGCCTGGGGGTCAGTCTGGCGTCGGGCGGCAACGCGATGACGACCGCGCTGGCGGTCAAAGCGAAAATCGCCGACCTGTCGCGCGACATGCCGCCGGGCTATCGCATCGCTTATCCGCGCGACAGCAGCGTGTTCGTCAAGATTTCGATCGTGGAAGTGGTCAAGACGCTGTTCGAGGCGATTGCGCTGGTCGTGATCGTGATGTTTGTGTTTCTGCAAAACTGGCGCGCGACCCTGATCCCGGCGATTGCGGTCCCGGTCGTGCTTCTGGGCACGTTCGGCATTTTGGCGGCGGTTGGCTATTCGATCAACACTTTGACGATGTTCGGGCTGGTGCTCGCGATCGGCCTGCTGGTCGATGACGCGATCGTCGTGGTGGAAAATGTCGAGCGCGTGATGCGCGAGGAAAACCTGCCCCCACGCGAAGCGACGATCCAGTCGATGACCGAAATCACACCCGCGCTCATCGGCATATCGCTGGTGCTGGCAGCGGTGTTTGTACCGATGGCATTTTTCGGCGGATCGACGGGCACGATCTATCGCCAGTTTTCGATCACGATCGTTTCGGCAATGGGCCTGTCAGTGCTCGTTGCGCTGATCCTGACGCCTGCGCTGGCAGCTACGTTGCTGCACCATGACGATCATTTGGCGGATACGCGGCCGGCGCGCAATTGGTTTGGCGGGTTCAACCGCGCGTATGACAGGATGCAGTCCGGGTATCAGGCGCAACTGGCGCGGTTTGTCCGCGCGCCAATGCTGTGGCTCACGGTGTTTCTGGGCATCGCAGCACTGGGCGTATTGCTCGACATGCGGATGCAAAGCGGGTTCCTGCCCGAGGAAGACCAGGGCAATCTCAGCTATGCGATCACGATGCCCGCCGGGACGACGATCAACCAGACCCGTGAATTCGCCGAACACGTGACGCGCTACATTCGCCAGACTGAAAACGATAATGTCGACCATCTGTTCCTGTCGCTCGGACGCAACCAGACTGCCGGCACCGCGCAGAATGTCGCCCAGGGGTGGATGGCATTGCGTACCTGGGACCAGCGAAGCGGTCCGGGCAGAAGCGCGGCGGCGATCACCGACCGGCTCAACGCCCATTTCCGGACGCTGTACCAGGGTCAGGCGGTGGTGCTGACGCCGCCGGCGGTGCGTGGCCTGGGCACATCGGCAGGGTTTGAAATGTGGCTGCAGGATGCCGGCGGGGTCGGCGCGCACGCGCTGACCACGGCGCGGCAGGACCTGATGGCGCAGGCGATTGCCGATCCGAAACTGGCGCAGATCCGCTATGGCGGGCTGGAGGAAACGCCGCAGTTGCAAGTCGATCTCAACGATGCGGCGATCACCGCGCTGCAAGTCAAACCCGATGACGTCAATGCCACGCTTTCGACGGCGTGGGGCGGCACTTATGTGAGCGATTTTCTCGATCGCGGGCGAGTGAAGCGCGTCTATCTGCAAGGCGACGCCGCGTTCCGCATGACGCCCGAAGCGATCGGCCAATGGTATGTGCGCGGCGCCAACAATGACATGGTACCGTTCGCCTCGCTGGCGCAAGCACGCTGGACCTCTGGATCTAATTTGTTACGCCGGTTCAACGGCTTGCCATCGCAACAGGTAGTCGGGACCGGTGGGCCCGGGGTCAGTTCGGGCGCGGCCATGGCAGAAATTGCGACGCTTACCCAGCGGCTCGGCGGCGGCTTTACGGTCGCGTGGAGCGGGCTGTCGTATCAACAGCAAGTCGCCGCAGATCAGGCGCCGGCGCTGTTTGCGGCATCGATCCTGTTCATTTTCCTGTGCCTGGCGGCGTTGTATGAAAGCTGGTCGATACCGGTCTCGGTGATGCTGGTGATCCCGCTGGGGATTATCGGTGCGGTCAGCGCGGCGACGTTGCGCGGTCTGTCCAATGATATCTTTTTCCAGGTCGCACTTTTGACCACGATCGGTCTGTCGGCCAAGAACGCGATCCTGATCGTGGAATTTGCGCAAAGTTCGCTCGACCGCGGGCTGACGCCTTTGGCGTCCGCGCTCGATGCCGCGCGGTTGCGGTTTCGCCCGATCGTGATGACCAGCCTGGCATTTATCGCCGGGGTCATCCCGCTGGTGTTGGCCAGCGGGGCCGGCGCCAATGGGCGTCAGGCGATCGGCACGGCGGTGTTGGGTGGGATGATTTCCGCCACGGTGCTCGCTGTGTTCTTTGTCCCGCTGTTTTTCATCGTGGTGAAAACGCGCTTTGCCAAAACGGCGAAACCGGCTCCGTTGGCGGGGCATCCCGCATGACCGCCAGGATCGTAACCGCTTTCATAACTGGCGCAGTGGCAATCACGCTGACCGGATGCAGCATGATGCCGGTCTACGATCGCCCGGTCGCGCCGGTGCCCGTCGCCCTGCCCCAGGGCGCCAGCTATCCCGCGTTGCAATCCGCCGACGGCACGATCGATGCGATTGGCTGGCATGCCTTTTTCACCGATGCGCGGTTGCAGCGCGTAATCGGCGTTGCGCTGGTCCAGAATCGCGATTTGCGCGCCACCATCGCCAATGTCGCGGCGACGCGCGCGCAATACCGCGTCGTCAATGCCGCCCGGCTACCCACGATCAGTGCGGGGCCATCGCTCAGCCGGTTCCACGGCTCGGTCAGTTCGTCGGGTTATACCGGCGGCTATGGCAATTCCACCGGGCCGACGACCGATGCGTTTGGCATTTCGGGCGGCAGCGCCGCATTCGAGCTAGATTTGTGGGGCCGCGTGCG
>JAYTHT010000004.1:0-7457 GCA_043732365.1 Novosphingobium sp.
ACCAGCGCGCGCACCGCCGCCTCACCCAGATCGGGCAGCGTTTTGCCATGATCGGGCGCATAGCAGATCACTCGCGATGTGCCGCGCGCCGGGGCAATCTCGAACACCGGGTCGCCCGTTTCCGGCGCCGGGGTATCGGGCATCAGCGGGGGAAAATCGTTGGGGAAGACAAATGTCGCGGGATAGTCCGGATTGATTTCGCCGCCCGTGCGCGTGTTGCCCGGGCACAAATAGCATCCGGGATCATGGGCCGCGCTGCCGCGCGCCGCCGGATCACCGGTTTCGCCCTGCCACGGCCGTTTGGCGCGGTGCGGCGATACCAGCACCCAGCGCCCCGTCAGAAGATTGCGCCGACGGTGCGGATGATCGAGCGGATCGAAGTGTGTCATGGTCCGCGAATATCAGGCCTAGCGCACGGATTGCATGTCAAAAAACGCAGCGCAGACCTATTTATGACAGATGCGGTGCCACCAGCACGGTCAGATCGGCCTCTGGCCGAGCGCCATAGTGCGAAATCACTTCGGCCGCACAGATCGCGCCGAGCCCCAGGCAGGTTTCCAGCGCCAGTCCGCGCACGTGGCCAAACAGGAAACCGGCGGCAAACAAATCGCCCGCGCCGGTCGTATCGACCACTTTGGCAACCGGTGCGGCCGCCACTTTCGCGTGTTCGCCATGGCTTACCGCATACGCGCCCTGTGCGCTGCGCGTGACGACCAAAGTCGGGATTTTTGGCGACAGCGCGGCGATCCCGTCGTGAAAATCGGGCAAACCGGTCAGCGCGGCCAATTCATGGTCATTGGCAAACAGGATGTCGATTTCGCCAGCATCGATCAGCGCGCGGAAATCGTCGCCGTGACGCGCGATGACAAACGGATCGGACAGTGTGAACGCGACTTTGCGCCCGGCGGCACGCGCGGTCGCAATCGCCCGGCGCATCGCGCGGCGCGGCTCTTCGGGGTCCCACAAATACCCTTCGAGATAGAGCACTGCGGCATCGGCAATCACGCTGTCATCCAGCGCGTCGGCAGGCAAGAACTGCGATGCACCCAGGAATGTGTTCATTGTGCGCTGTCCATCGGGCGTCACAAAGATCAGACAGCGTGCGGTCGATGGCTCGCCCGCGCGGATCAGCGTGGCAAAGGCGACCCCGCCCGCACGAATGTCATGGGCAAAGACCTGACCCAGCCAATCGTCGGCAACTTGACCGATAAAACCGCACGACGCCCCCAACGCAGCCAGCCCAGCCAAAGTGTTCGCCGCCGATCCGCCCGAAATTTCGCGTGCCGGGCCCATGGCCTCGTACAAGGCCTGCGCACGCGCTTCATCGATCAGCGTCATGCCGCCCTTGGCCATGCCGAGTGCGACAATCTGGTCATCGCTGGCCGGCGCCATCACATCGACAATCGCATTGCCGATCGCGACGACATCGAAACGGGCCGGATCTGAACGGGTCGGGCTGGTTGGCTGGGTCACACTTGGTCTCCGGTCAAAACGATAGCGGGCCGCGTAGTCGTTTGGCACACTTGCGGCAAGCCGCCGCATGGCCGGGACGGATGCATGGTGCATCGATTGACACACACGACGCCGCACGCAATGGCAGGCCCGCGATGCGCGCACTGGCAGCCATATCCATAATCCTGTTGCTGAGCGCGTGCGGCGAAGAGATCGCACGACCTGTGGCCGCGATCAGCAGACCAGAACCGCATGGACCCCATCATGCCCCGCATGATGAAGCGTCGGGCAGCATGATCGGTGCCAATGCCGATGCACTGGTCCGTCAATTCGGATCGCCCAGGCTCGACATCCGCGACGGCGACGCGCGCAAATTGCAATGGTCGGGCACCGCCTGCATCCTGGACGCCTATCTGTACCCCGGTGACCACGGAGGGCCAGCCACCGCGACATTTATCGACGCACGGCGTGGCGATGGCCGCGATGTCGACCGGGCGGCCTGCATCGCGGCGCTGCGCAAGAACTAGAGCATCGTGCGAAAAAGTGGGAACCGGTTTTTCGCAAAAAACGATGCGACAACAAAAACCTGGAGCATCTCGCTTTAATCTTCCACTGCAAAGGTGATTTCGGCGTGGTCCTGCAACCGCTTGACCAGCGCCGCGCCCAGGATCGAGCCGGGCGTGCCGATGCCGCCCGGCGCATCGCTTTGCGTCAAGGCGATGGCGGTTTCGGTGATCATCCGGCTGGTCGAGCCATAGCCCGGATCATAGCGCCCGGTGACGCCATAGCGCAGCACGCGCCCATCGGGCCATTCACCGACGAACAGCAGGTCATAATGGCCGGCTTCGCGTTGTTCAGCGGTCGGGCCTTCGCCTGGCGCTGGATCGTTGGGCGTGCCGATCATCGGCGTTTTGGCCAGATATTCAGCCACGCCCTTGCCCTGATCGCCCGCGCCGGTCAGCACCATTTCGTCATAAACCAGGTCGGCGCCATAGCGATGGCCAAGCAGCAGGTTGGTGCGGTGCACGTTTTTCGTATTGATGATCGCCATCACGAATGGCGCGGCCCAATTGCCGGTGGCATCGTCGAACATCGGCGCATTGGCGGGCGGTTGGTCGGGACCGGTAAAGCCCGGAGTCAGGCCGAACGGGCTGGCCATGATCTGGCCCAGCGCCGGTTCCCTGGCAATGGCGGCGAGTGAGGCCTTCAGGCTTGCGGCGGTCCCGCCCGATACCCCGCCCTGCATCTTGCGCACACGGCATTTAACGCGCGGCGCCGGGCTGCCAAACCGGGCCAGCGCCTCGGTTTGCAGCATCAGCACGCCCAGGTCGAACGGGATCGAATCAAACCCCGATGAAAACGCAATTCGCGCGCCACTGGCGCGGGCATCGGCGTCATACCGGTCGATCATCTGGCGCATCCACACCGGTTCACCGCACAAATCGGCATAATGCGTGCCCGCCGCGATACACGCCGCCAGCACGTCGGTGCCGTACAATTGATACGGCCCCACCGTGGTCACGAGCACCGAGGTCGATTCCGCCATCGCCGCGAGCGAGGCCGGATCGTCGCTGTCTGCAACAAGCAGCGGCGTATCTGCGGGTGCACCGATCAGGTCGCGCACTTCACTCAATTTGGCCATGCTGCGCCCCGCGATCGCCCAGATCAGCCCTGAACCAGCATGTTTGGTCGCCAGATATTGCGCCACGAGCCGCCCGGTATACCCGGTCGCACCGTACACGACGATATCGTAAGTCCGTGCCATCATCTCACCCCCACGTTACTATTTAAGCGTATGGTTAAAGTGATGGGGGGCGTTTCGCAATCAAACTAATGGGCCGCAATCAAACTTTGGGCAGCGTTACGCCCCGCTGGCCCATGTATTTGCCCGCCCGGTCGGCATAGCTGACCTCGCACGGCTCATTGCCTTGCAAAAACAGGAATTGGCACGCGCCCTCGTTGGCATAAATCCGCGCAGGCAAGGGCGTGGTGTTGGAAAATTCCAGAGTGACATGCCCCTCCCAACCGGGTTCGAGCGGGGTGACATTGACGATGATCCCGCACCGCGCATACGTCGATTTGCCCAGGCAGATCACCAGCACATCGCGCGGCACGCGGAAATATTCGATCGTGCGCGCCAGCGCAAAACTGTTCGGCGGGATGATGCACACGTCCGTCTTGCGATCGACAAACGAATTCGCCGCGAAATCCTTGGGGTCGACGATCGCCGAATCGACATTGGTAAAGATCTTGAATTCGTCGGCCACGCGCGCGTCATAGCCATACGACGACAGGCCATAGCTGATGCAGCCGTCGCGCCGCTGGCTTTCGACAAACGGCTCGATCATGCGCTCGGTCAGCGCCTTTTCGCGGATCCAGCGGTCGGAGAGGATGGACAATGACGCCCTTTCAGATGGGAGGGAGAATTACGAGGCCAGATCGGCCGACGACAGATTGGCTGGGCCAAACGCCAGTGGCAAGAGCACGCTGAGCGGCATGTCCACGGTTTCAGTTGCGCCGGTCGCGATTATCAATGGATCGGTTTTGCCCAAGGCGGCCAGTTCATGAAGTATCTGACGGCATCGCCCGCACGGCGCAACAACGGCGCCGGGTACGCCGCCGGGCCCACCTGCGATGGCCACCGCGATCAGCCCGGCGCGATACCCCTGGTGGCTCGCACGCGCAGCCGCCACGGTTTCGGCACATAACGACAGGCCATAACTGGCGTTTTCAAAATTGCTGCCAGTGACGATCGTGCCATCGGCAAACAACAGCGCCGCGCCGACCTGAAATCCCGAATACGGCGCATAGCCCGCCGCCATCGAGGCGCGCGCGGCGGCGATCAGCAATTCGCGATTGAATGGGTCGATCATGCCCTGTGTTTCCATCATGGTTGCACCACCACCCAGCGCACCGGCCCCGCCACGCCCGGAATACGCAACCGATGCGTCGCAGTCCACAACACCCATGGCCGGCTGGCATAATCGGGCGCGCGAAAGCTGCCGGTTACCCACACGTTGCGGTCGACCCGCGCCGCCAGGTGGTACCGCCGTTCCGCCGCCGCCGACGGCATCAGGATGACCGGCTGGCCCAAATGGCGTTCGACTTCATTGAGAAACGTGGTCAGTTCGCTGTCGATCGACGCCTCGCCCGGTGGATCGGGACAGCGTTTGGGATCAAGCGCGATCGCGATGGCGGTGGGCAACATGCGTTTGTCGCGCGGCACAGTGGTCACGAAATTGCTCGCCTGCATGTCAGCGGGGGCACACAAGTCATAGACATGCACTGCACCGACTTGCATGCCGATCGCGCGCGCCGCATCAAAGCCGGCGGCAAATGCCGGATCGCGCTGATCGGCGCCGGTGCTTGCGGTCAGGTAAACGAAATCGGGGCCGCGATTGCCCGGCCCATTGGCCCTGATCGTGCGCCAATCGACCGCGCCGTCGTTTGCGTCCAGCCACAAACCCTGCACCGGATAGGCCGTGCGATCGGGCGTCCAATGGATCGCCCACCACCAACCGCAGAGCGCCGCGACGCCCAGGACCAGGACAATGGCCGGGCCCAGCATCCAGCGCTTGACCTGTGGCCCACCCCGACCCGTCCCTTTTGCCAAATTCAACTGCCCCAAGAAAACACGGTTAACCCTTGATATGCAGGACACAGATCAGCGTAAAGAGCCGGCGCGCAGTAACAAAGTCGGTCGCGATCTTGCCCTCCAGCTTTTCCAGCAGCATCGTCGCGGCCTCGTTGTGAACCCCGCGCCTGGCCATGTCGATCGTTTCGATTTCCTGCGCGGAGGCCCGCCGGATCGCCTGATAATAGGATTCGCAAATCGCGAAATAGTCGCGGATCGGTCTGCGAAACCGCCCCAGGCCCAAAATCACCGTTTCCAGATGCAGGCCCGCGGCATCCGCGACTATCAGCACCAGCCGTCCGTCTTCGACAGACAGCCGCAAATGGTACGGCCCCTGATGCCCGGCGCCAAAAGCGCGCAGCGGCGTAAAGCTGTTTTCCTCGATCAGGTCGAAGATCGCAATCCGACGTTCCTGTTCGATATCGGCATTGCGCCAGATGATCGTCGCTTCGTCGAGTTCGATATGGGCAATGCGCGTATCCGCCATAGTCGCACCCGTCTTTGCATAGCGGCCAAGCCCCGGGCAAGTGCAGGCTGGCACCACCTGTCACAAAACAGGTTTTACTCCCCACTATTCACAGGCTGAAAAAATTTGGTGCGCTTGTTGCCGTCCGGGGGTTGGGGCTATTGTGGGGCCATGTCAGTCACAACCTCCATTTTATCGCGCGAGCCAGACCAGACCCGCGCGCTGCCAGCCAATGTCGAAGCAGAGGCGGCGTTTCTGGGCGCCGTGCTGATCGACAACCGCATTCTGGAGGAAATGACCTGCCCGCTGACCACGGAGCATTTCTTTGCTCCGGTGCATGGCCGCGTGTTTTCGCGCATTGCCGCGCTGATCGACCGCAAGGCGGTGGTCACTCCGGTCACATTGAAGCCGTATTTCGAAACCGATGAGGGCCTGCGCGAACTGGGCGGCACGGCCTATCTCGCGCGGTTGACTGCCGATGGGCAAGGATTGCTCGCACCGCGCGAACTGGCGCAGCAGATTTATGACCTGGCGCTACTGCGCGAACTGATCACGGTCGGGCGCACGCTCGTCGAACAGGCGATGGATACGAGTGAAAGCGTCGCCCCGCTCAGCCAGATCGAAGCGGCCGAAGCCGCGCTCTATGCCGTGGCCGAAGGGGCGCAATCGGGCAGCGAGGCACAAACATTCGGTACCGCATCGCGCGCATCGCTGGGAATGATCGAAAAGGCGCTGCTGTCGGGGGGGCATATCTCGGGCAAGACCACCGGGCTGACCAGCATCAACGAAAAAATCGGCGGGCTGCACGATTCGGATCTGATCATTCTGGCCGGGCGCCCGGGCATGGGCAAAACCAGTCTGGTCACCAATATCGCGTTCAACACGGCCGACCGGTTGCGCCGCGACTTGCTCGACGGCATCGCGTTAAAGGATTCAGTCGGGGCGGCGGTCGCGTTTTTCAGCCTGGAAATGAGCGCAGACCAATTGGCCACGCGTATTCTGGCCGAACAATCCGGCATCAGTTCCGAAGCCTTGCGGATGGGACGGATCAGCCGTGAGGATTTTCAGCAATTGGTATTTGCCAGCCAGCGGTTGAACGAATTGCCGCTGTATCTCGATGACACCCCCGCGCTGACGATCGGCGCGTTGCGCGCCCGCGCACGGCGGTTGAAACGGCGCCACGACATCGGGTTGATCGTGGTCGACTACCTCCAGTTGCTGCAAGGCTCGGGCCGATCGGACAATCGCGTCAACGAAATTTCGGAAATCAGCCGGGGCCTCAAAACGCTCGCCAAGGAGCTGTCCGTCCCGGTGATCGCGCTGTCGCAATTGTCACGCGCGGTCGAACAGCGCGATGACAAACGCCCGATGCTGTCGGATTTGCGCGAATCCGGGTCAATCGAACAAGACGCCGACATGGTCTGGTTCGTGTTTCGCGAAGACTATTATGTCCAGTCGCGCGAACCCAAACGCCCGATCGATGGCGACGACGCCAAAACGCACGACGCCCATGCCGCCTGGGCCGCAGACATGGAGCGGGTTTATGGCCTGGCCGAACTGATTGTCGCCAAACAGCGCCACGGGTCGACCGGCAAAGTCCGCATGCGTTTTGAACCGCGCATCACGCGATTTTCGGACCTCGCGCCCGAAGAAATGGGCGCCAGTTCCTACGGCGACAATTAAGCGCCAGCTCTTATAGGTTCAGGCCGGAGCGGTTTGTCCTGTGCCCATTTGCCCTGCCGCTAACGCAACCCGTTCACAAAGGGGGGCTGCGCATGGAATTTCTGCTTCATCTGGTCGATGCTGCCTCGCCACGACTGCACGCCTGGGTCGCGGGACTAGGCCCCATACCAGCGGTCGGATTGGTCATCGCCGCATTGGTCGCGATCTGGCTGGTTGGGCGCG
>JAYTHT010000005.1:0-2158 GCA_043732365.1 Novosphingobium sp.
CAGGCGCTCTTCGTGGGCGAGGGGCAGGCCGTCGGCGAAATGGACGCCGGATATGTTCAGGACGTTGCCCAAAGGCTTTTTGAATGCGCCCAGCGGGGCTGCGTCGGCGTGGTCGGGAGCGATCAGTTTGCGGCCGGATAGGACCCAGCCGTAGGTTTGTCCGCGCTCTGTAATGGCTGCGGCGAGATCCGGTATGTCGAGCACCATCGATTGGGCGCGGGGGCGCGCGACGAACGATCCGGCGCGTTTGCGGCGGTCGAGCATGCCGGTGGTGGCGAGCGCGGACAGGGCTTTGTTCACGGTCATGCGGGCGCAGCCGTATTGCGCCATCAGCTCGGTTTCTTTGGGGATGCGGTCGCCGGGGCGGAGTTGCCCGCCCAGGATTGCGCTTTCGATGTCGGTGCGGATGCGCTCGTGCAAGGGAATGGCATGCAAAGGAATGGCATGCAAAGGAATGGCGTGTGGGGAAATGGGCTTCATGCGAGCAATCCGGTGAGGGTGTCACGATAGCGGCGGATGATGGCTTCGCGGGCGTGATGCCGGCCTTGGGATACCAGCTTGGCGCCGTGGCGCCAGACGCAATCGATGGCGGAGCGCCCGGCGGCGAAGATCCAGCCGTCGATCAGGGCGTCGCCGGTGCGGCCGATCAGCGAGGGATGGTCGGCGTTTAGCGTGATGATGTCGGCGCTGTTGCCGATTGCGATGCCCGAATTGGCACCAAGCGCGCGGGCGCCACCCGATAACGCGCCCGCGTAAAGTGCGGCGCCGGTGCTGGCGCCGGGTGCGGGCGCGAGCAGATTGCGGCCACGGTGGACCAGCCGTTGGCCGTATTCATAGAGGCGCAGTTCTTCGCTGGCGTCGATCATGACATTGGAATCGCTGCCTATGCCCCATGCGCCGCCGGCATAGCCGTGCGCGGGGAACAGGCCATCGCCCAGATTGGCCTCGGTGATAGGGCATAGCCCGGCGACGGCACCGCTATCGGCCAGTTGGCGGGTTTCGGCACCCGTCATGTGGGTCGCGTGGACCAGGCACCAGCGGTGATCGACGGGCGCATTGTCGAACAGCCATTCGACGGGGCGGGCGCCGCTCCAGGCGAGGCAATCGTCGATTTCGCGGGTCTGTTCGGCGATGTGGATGTGGATTGGCGCGGTGCCGGCCATGGCGACGAGGGCGGTCAATTGTTCGGGTGTGGCCGCGCGCAAGGAATGGGGGGCGAGGCCGAGTACGGCGCCGGGCAGTTCTGCCAGTGCACGCCCGGCATGATCGCGCAGGCGGGCAAACCCGTCGAGGTCGTGGAGGAACCGGCGCTGCCCCGCAGACGCCGCCTGACCGCCAAAGCCGCCGTGGGCATAGAACACCGGCAAGAGGGTGAGCGCGATGCCGGTTTCGCCAGCGGCCTGGGCAATGGCCGCGCTCATCGCGGCGGGATTGGCGTAAGCATGGCCAGTGATGTCGTGGTGGACATAGTGAAATTCGCCGACGCGGGTGAACCCGGATTCGAGCATTTCGATATAGGCGAGCGCGGCAATCGCCACCAGATCGTCGGGGCCCATGCGTTCGACAAAGCGGTACATGACTTCGCGCCAGGTCCAGAAACTGTCGTCTGTCCGGCCGCGCCGCTCGGCCAGACCGGCCATGCCGCGCTGAAAGGCATGGCTGTGCAGATTACCCAGCCCGGGTAGCGCGATACTGTGGCATTGATCGCCGGGCAAAGGCGCTACACCTGTGTCGATCTGTGCGATTCGACCCTGGGTGATCGTGACCCGGACATTGCAGGCCCAGCCGGTGGGTAGATAGGCCGTGGCAAAGTGAAGCGCCTGCGTCATTTGCGGGGTATCCTTTCATCACGGTTTTGAATCAAAGCGTGATGCGAAAAAGTGGGAACCGGTTTTTCGCAAAAAAATCACGCGACAACAAAGATTCCTGGAGCATGAATGCGATTTTTTCTTATCGCATCATGCTCTAGGCGCTTGCCGATCTTAGTATATGTCTATACATATTCGTGACACGGGGCAATGCCCCAGGAGGGGTTTTGGATGTCCGGATCATCAGCCATTCGCACCTGTGACACTGTGTGGATTGGCGCACGTCTGCTGCCGATGACCGATCCGGCACATCCGCTTGCCGTGATCGAAGATGCGGTGATCGCGGCGCA
>JAYTHT010000006.1:0-7379 GCA_043732365.1 Novosphingobium sp.
CCAGGGCGGCAATTACGCGGTCAGCTTTGCGCAAGCGACCGGCAATGCGACCGCGCTGACGATCAATCCGGCCAGCCTGACGGTTACGTATTTCGCCAACGCGGCAACCAGCACTTACGGCACCACGCCGGGCGGACTTGGCGGTTCGGTTGCAGAAACCGGGCTGGTCAACAGCGATACGGCGGCCAATGTGGTTGGTGGCACTGCCGCTTGGACGACCCCTGCGGGTACGATTAGCCATGTCGGCACATACGGCGTGACCGGCGGCGGGATTGCGAGCATCAGTAAGAATTACACGATCAACGCGGTGCAGGCTGCCGGCAACGCAAGCGCGCTGGCGATCGACCCCGCCAGCCTGACCGTCACCGCCAATGCCCAGACGCGGACCTATGGCGCGGCCAACCCGGCGCTGACTTATGGCGAGACCGGGCTGATCAACGGCGACACGCTGTCGGGCAGTCTGGCCACGACCGCGACCACTGCGTCCAACATCGGCAGCTATGCGATCGGACAGGGCACGTTGAGCGCGGGCGCGAACTACACGATTACGTATATGGCCGCACAGATCGCCGTGACCCCGGCCAGCCTGACTTTGACGTATGTCGCCACGCCGCTGAATGTGGTGACCGATTCGGCGTTGAGCGGATTGACCGGTCAGGTCAGCGCGGCGGGTCTGGTCAATGGCGACACTGTGGCCAGCGTCACCAACGGCACGATTGCGTGGAAGACGCCCGCCAGCACCGCCAGCACGACTGGATCTTACGCGATCGACGGTACCGGGCTTGGCGCCAACAACGCCAATTACACGTTCAGATTCGTCCAGTCACCGGGCAATGCGGGGGCGTTGACGATCAGCCCGGCAGCGGCTCAGTTCGGGTCGAACACGATTACGGACCAGCCGCCGGTGATTGGCAGTGGCCGTGCGCCGGGCACCGAGCAGGCGCTGAACGGCAACAATGACGTCAGTCAGGTCAATCTCGATACTGGCGCGTTGTCTGCTTGCCGGCCGGGTTCACATTGCGGGTCCTGATCATGGCGCGGTTGGATCGCACCGCAGCATGATGGCATAGTCGAACGATGAAACAGGCCACTACCCCGCTGACGGCATCGCTCGGCGATGCGCGTCGCTGCATGGCCCAGAGTACGTTCCGCGAAGCGCGCGCGCATGCCGAGGCCGCTCTGGCGCGTGATCCGAATTGCCTCGCTGCACGGCTGATCGCCAATCAGGCGGCATTTATCGACGGCGATTATCTGTCCGCCATGCATCATGTCGATGAGGGTGAGGCCAGTCATCCGGGGCGCGCCGACTTCGCATTGCGGCGCGCACGCTGCCTGATCGCGGGGAACGCGGTTACCTCGGCGCGGACTGCGTTGGCCGAGGCCGAGGTGCGCATGGCCGCGGCCGAACCGAGCGACGCCGCGCGGCTGTGGGGCATGATCGGGGACGCGCATGCGTTGCTCAACGATTTCGCGCGCGCCGCTGCGGCCTATGGCCGTGCGATTGCGATCGAACCCGGTGCGGCGCTGCATCATTTCAACCGCGCGATGGTCGAACGATACCGGGGCAACGCCGCTGCCGCCACCGCCGATCTGGAAACGGTCGTGGCGGTTGAACCGTGGCATGGCGAGGCATGGCTCAATCTTGTCCAGTTACGCCGCCAGACCGAAATCGCCAATGCCATCGCGCCGATCGAACAGGCCTTGGCGCGCCTGCCCAAATCGCCCGTGACTCTGCGGCACCGTATCCATGGGCTCTATGCGCTGGCCAAATGCCATGAGGATCTGGGCCACGGGTTGACCAGCTTTGCCCATCTCGATGCCGGTGCTCGGCTGATGCGCAAGACCTTGCGCTATGATGTGCGCGGCGATCTGGCGATGATGGACCTGATCGCGCAGACGTTTCGCGCAGACCGTCCGCTTGATCTGTCGCGCGGATTTGATGGTCTGCGCCCGATTTTCGTGCTTGGTATGCCGCGCTCGGGCTCCACGCTGGTCGAGCGCATTCTGACCAGCCACAGCCAGGTGGGCACAGTGGGCGAATCGTCGGCCTTTGGTCAGGCGGTGGCCGATGTCGCACGTGCGGCGGGCCTCGATCCCGCCGATGGCGCAGCCGTGATCCGGGCCAGCGACCGCCTCGATCCGGTGGCGATCGGTCGGCGCTATGCCGAACTGACCGCGCCATGGCGCGGGCCGGAACCGTGGTTTGTTGACAAGCTGCCGGGCAACCATCTGCATGTCGCGCTGATCGCGCGTGCGCTGCCCGAGGCACGGATCATCCACACCGTGCGGCATCCGCTCGCCAATCTGTATGGCCTTTACAAGACCTTGTTCAACCAGGCCTGCCCCTATAGCTATGACCTTGACGAACTGGTCGACTATTATGGGGCCTATTGCAGGTTGATCGGGCATTGGCGTGCGCAGCCGGGTCTTGCGATGATCGATGTGTCGTACGAAGCGCTGGTCGACCGGCCCGAGCCGGTGATCAGGCAATTGATCGACGACTGCGGGCTCGAATGGCAACCGGCCTGTCTGACATTCCACAAAAACCCGCGCCCCAGCACGACCCAGAGCGCGGCACAAGTGCGCCTGCCGCTTAATCGCGACGGCATCGATGGCTGGCGACGATTCGAACCGTTGCTGACCCCGTTGCGCGCGCGGCTCGACGCGATCGGCGTGGCGCGCGGGTAAACACCTATTATTTGGCGACCCCGGTTCAATCCGATCTTGACCCGTCCTGGCTAGGTTTTGACCACGCGGCATCGGGGGTGAAACACCATGCACGCCCCGGGAAGGGTTCAAAATGTCATTCGCCAACGCCAATTTTCCAGCCCAGCGTCGTTTGACCGACGCCGAGTCGGCAAAGCTTACCCGCGAAGTCATCGACCGGGCGCAACAGGCCTTGCGCAAGGCGCAGGCCGAGCGGGGTATAATCCGCCCGCGCCAACAGATCGAGGTGCCGCGATTGCGCCCGATACTGGCAAAACTGCGTCGCATGACACGCTACGGCCCGGGATTTGAACCCGGCTTGATTGCGATCTGTCTGATCGCCTGTGGTACCGGGGCGGTTTTGCACCATTAACGGGCTGCTTCAGGATGACGGGCGACCGCCGTTGCGCGCCATTTCGCCGGTCACGATGTGGCAGGATCCCTGATAGATCTGGTCGGGCTGAAAGTGAGTCAGTTCGGTCGCGCGCAGCATCAGCACGCTGGCGGTACCGCGTTCTGCATCGATTGGATGGATGACGATCGCGTTGAGCAACGGGCCCTCGATATTCGCGCTCAGTTCGACCCGGTCGGGCCACCAGTCGACGATCCGGTCGAAATGGTTGGTCGGTTGGCCCGAAATGTGGTCGGGATCGCTGACGATGCGGGTGCGGGGATCGACCAGTGGGGCTTTTTCGATCGCGTCGGGTGGCGGGCCCTGATCCAGCGCGATGGCGGGCAAAAACAGCGTGAAGTGATGCACGCCGTCATTGTGCAGATCCCCCGGCGACTGTTCGATGTGTACGTCGAAATTGGTGACATGGCCGATTGCGCAAGTCAGCAGGCGGTCCGGCAGCATGATCGGGGCCGCAGCCGGGGCAGCGTTCGTGCGCTGTGCGTTCGCCGTCATCAGCGCCAAGCTGGTTCCGGCCAGCCACACTGCCGACAAGCCATTGGCAGAAAACAGAAATCGCATAATTCGGATGATCCTGATTGGCGCATGACGGAAGGCTGTGTCTGCGCCCGCCCGTCGCCCTCTGTCGCGCCTGAATGTGTCAATCAAATGAAACAAAATTCGTCCATCAGGGCGCCTGGACGGGGGAATTCACCATCATGTTGCGCGGACACAGGCTCGTGGCGAGGCCATGACACTCGATCGACGTCGGTGGGCGCTGGCGTGCCTGGCCATGACGGGTTCGCCGTGCATCGTTCACGCGCAGGAAACACCCGATGCGCAAGCCGACCAGACCGGCATGGCTTCGGCGGTCGTTCCGTTATTCTCCGGCGTGTCGCCCGACGAAGCGCCCGGCGTCCTGCCGGTCATCGACGACCACGACCGTGCGCTTGATTGCATGAGCATGGCGATCGCCTATGAGGCAGCGGGTCAGCCGATCGCAGGGCAACAGGCGGTGGGGCAGGTGATTCTCAACCGCATGCGCGCCGCGCGCTTTCCCAAAACGGTGTGCGGGGTGGTGTTCCAGGGATCGTCGCGGCCGACCGGGTGCCAGTTCACGTTCGCGTGCGACGGGTCGTTCCGCCGCCACTTGTCCGGCACGACGCTGACCCTTGCGCGCACTATCGCCCAGACCGTGTTGCAAGGCACTGCACCCGATCGCGTCGGCGGGGCCACGCATTATCACGCCGACTACGTTCTGCCGTATTGGGCCTCGTCGGGGCAGCAAGTCGCAAAAATCGGGGCGCATATCTTTTATCGTATGCCCAACGACCATCTGCCGACAGTGATGCAGGTGGCGCTGGTCCAAGTCGAACCCGATGAAGTGGCAATCCCTGCATTGCAACACTTTACCGAAATGCGCCACACGACGACCCATCGTACGCATCGGCCCGGTGCGGGCGCGGGAATGGTGCAAGGCGCCCCGGCGGCCTCGCACGCGTTTTTCGCCCCGTGGGGGCTGGCGGTCGCGCCTGATAATTCCAGCCAGAACTAGAGCGCAATGCGATAAGACCTGATTGTATCATGTTCACGGAGTTTTTGTTTTTGCGTGATTTAAAGCGAAAAACCGGGGTCGCTTTTTCGCATCACGTTTTATCGAACCGCGTGCACCACCAGCGGTTGTTCAGGATTTCCGGTGATCACGACGACTGCCTCGTGATGCGCATGGCCGCCGTCGGGGGTATCGGCATCGACTGAAATCGTCAGCGGGCGATTGAGAAAATCCTTCTTTCTGGTGATGTCGATCGCGACCTGTTCGCCTTCAGCCTCGTGTTGGCGGGTGATCGCGTCGGGCGACAGCGCGCCGCCGCTCTGCATCGCGGCCAGCGCTTGCGGGCGGGCATTGGTCGCATCCACCGACCGCACATCGGGGTCCGTCGTCACATAAGGTCGCAACCGAGCTACCAGACGCGGCCCTATGCCGCGCACCCGCGCCAGTTCATCGACCGACAACAGACCGCCATTGCGCGGGGTATAGCCTTGCACGGCATAATACACGGCCTCGGCGCCATCGCTGCGCGGCACATCGTCGTCGTCGAGCCAGTCCTGCAACGAATCGCTGGCAATCGCCAGATTGGCGCCCGACAGCCCCGCCTGTTCGAACATCCGGGTGATCGTTTCGCCCTCGATATGATTGAGCGGAATCTTGCCCCGTTCGTCGCCGATGCGAATAATCAACTGGCTGCCATCGAATTCGAGCTCGTGCTGGCGACCGCGCACTAGCGCCAGCATTGCGTCATCGCCTGCGACCAGGCCGTGTTCGGCCAGTGCCAGCCCAGCATCGGCGGCGGCATCGGCGCGCGCGCGCGCCAGTTCGCCCGTGCCCGAGGCGATGCTGACCCGCGTCGCGGTGCCCAGCGCCAGCGCCAGCGCCCCGAACACCGCAATCGCCGCCACCGCCGCGAGCAGCGCATAGCCCTGTTCGTTCGCTTTGGTCCCCGGTCTGATCTCCGGTCCGATCAAGGAATTCCGCCCGGACTGCGCAACGGGCCCATTTCGTGCAGTTTGCGCGCCAGTTCTTCGGTCACGCCGCGGGCGTCGTCGTCGGTGCTCAGGACATGCGGTTTCAACAGCACGATCAGTTCGGTGCGGGTGTCCTTGACTTCGTGCGATCCGAACAGGGCGCCGATCACGGGGATCTGCGACAGCAGCGGAATGCCGGTCTTGGACACTGTTTTGGTGTCGCTGAACAGCCCGCCAAGCGCGATCACATGGCCGTCCATGACTTCGACCGTGGTCGAAATCTTGCGGGTGGAAATGGTCGGCGATTGTCCTTCGACGGTCGAGCCGCCGGTGGCCGAACTGACATTGCTGACTTCCTGCGCGACATCAAGCTGGACCACGCCGCTGGCGTTCACGCGCGGGGTGATTTTCAGGATGATGCCGGTGTCCGCATAGGAAATCGAGGTGGACGTGCCATTGGCGTTGGACGTGCTGCCGGTCTGGGTTGGCACCTGGTCGCCGACCTGGAGCGAAGCGGTCTGGTTGTTGAGCACCAGCAGTTTGGGTGCGGACACTACTTTGATATTGGTGTGCTGTTGCAGGGCGTTGAGCGTCGCGGAAATGCTGGTGCCTTGGGTAAAGAACGAAAGGCCCGGAAAAATTTGCGCCCCGGGTACGCCGTTGAGCGTGTTGGCGTAGCCGACTTGCGTGCTGCCGGTCGGGTTGGAATAGTTCCACTGCACGCCATAGGCGAGGTCGTCGGTCAACGTGACTTCGGTGATCGCCGCTTCGATCAGGATCTGTTTTGGCTTGAGGTCGAGCTTGCGCAAGGCATCCTCGATCACCGCATATTCGCGTGCCGTGCCAAACACGATGATCGCGTTGTTGGTTTCATCGGCGGTGACATGCGCCCGTTGCGGGCTAAATCCCGTGCCAGCACCCGTTGCGCGGGTCGTGGCCGGCGCGCCGGTTGCGGCGGGCGGGGATGCACCGGCACCGGAGATCTGCGTTGCCGCAGGCGGGT
Source organism: Novosphingobium sp. (assembly GCA_043732365.1). Lineage (GTDB taxonomy): Bacteria > Pseudomonadota > Alphaproteobacteria > Sphingomonadales > Sphingomonadaceae > Novosphingobium. The sequence continues at coordinate 6,624 of JAYTHT010000006.1, forward strand.
CGCCCGCGTTGCCGCCCGCCGGGTTGTCGTTGCCCGCCCCGCTGCCGAACGCGGCGGTGATGGTCTTGGTCAGGTCGCGGGCGCGGCCGTTCTGCACATGATAGACGAAAATCCGGCGCTCGTTGTTTTCGCCTTCGCGGTCGAGGATTTCGATCCAGCGGCGCACATCATCGAGGTATTGCGTCTGAGTGCTGATCGCCAGAATGCCGTTGAGCTGATCCATCCCGATCAGTTTGACCAGACCGCGCGTTGGCGAATCCGGCGCATTGATCAGCTTGTCGAGCGAGGGCACGATCAACCGCGCGTCGGTGCGTTCGGGGATATACAGCGCGAAACTGGTGTTGCGAAGCCAGTCGACGTCGAATTGCCGGAGCATGTCGCGCGCGCTTGCGCGCTGACCGGTGGTGCCCGAAATGGTCACGGTGCGGCTGGCCGGGTTGCTGTCGGTGACGACGCCGGGCAACACCGTGTCGAGAAGTTTGCGCACTTCGTCGGTGTTGATGAAGCGCAGCGTGATCAGTTCGCTGCCCGACCCTGCGGCATCGGGCGCAATCAACGTCCGTGCCGATGCGGCGTTTTCGATCTGGTACCCGGCGGCCACCGGCACAAGTGCCAGATTGGCCTGTTTCAGCGCGACCTCGAACAAGTCGAACAGCGCCGCCTTCGACACTGGATAGGGCGTTACCAGGGTGACGCTGGCCGAGACCCCTTGCGCGACGGTGTAGTTCTTGTGCAGCAGATCGCCGAGCACCGTCG
>JAYTHT010000007.1:0-2145 GCA_043732365.1 Novosphingobium sp.
ATCCAGGACCTTTGCCATGACCATGCCCCCTCCCTTTCGCGCAACGCTACAACGCCTGGTGCTGCTGGCGGGACTGGCGTGCGCCGTGGTCCTGGCCCCGCCGGCACAAGCCGATCGGATTCGCGATCTCGGCACGTTTCAGGGCATCCGGACCAACCAGTTGACCGGGTATGGCATTGTCGTCGGTTTGCCCGGCACCGGCGATGACACGCTGGAATACGTGACGCAGGCGATGCGCGGCATGTCAGGACGATTGGGCCTGCAGTTGCCGCCAGGCGTACAGCCGGGGCTGAAAAATGCCGCTGCGGTGCTGGTCACCGCCGACCTGCCCGCGTTTTCCAAACCGGGCCAGCGCATCGATGTGACTGTCAGCACGATCGGCAAAGCCAAATCACTGCGCGGTGGATCGCTGATCATGACCCCGATGATCGGCGCCGATGGCCAGATTTATGCGATGGCGCAGGGCAACCTGGCGGTCGGCGGGCTGGGCATCACAGCCAAGGACGGATCGCAATTGACCGTCAACATTCCGACCGTTGGTCGCATTGCCGATGGGGCCACGGTTGAACGCGCGGTTGAAACCGGGTTTGACCATGGCGACATACTGCGCTGGAATCTGTTTCAGGCCGACTTTTTGACTGCGTCGCGCGTGCGCGACGCAGTCAACGCCAAATATCCGCAGACCGCCACCGTCGAGGACGGCGTAACTCTCGCCCTGCATTTGCCCACCGGTGCCGACCGCCGTGCCAGCCTGATGGCGGCGATCGAGATGCTGGAACTGACGCCGGGCGAGCCGCAGGCCAAAGTCATCGTCAACAGCCGCACCGGCACTGTGGTGATCAACAGCGCGGTCCGGCTGACACCAGCGGCGATCAGCCACGGCAAGCTGGTCGTGCGGATCGATGAAAAGCAGCACGTGTCGCAGCCCGGCGCGTTCAGCCAGGGCCGCACCGCGACCACCACCAGCAGCCAGATTTCGGTCAACGAGGGCGACGCGCATGTCGCGCTGTTCAAACCCGGCGCCTCGCTCGCTTCGCTGGTCGATGCGCTGAACAAATTGGGTGTCAGCCCATCGGATCTGGTCGCCATCCTGGAGGCGCTGAAGCAGGCGGGATCGCTCAAAGCGGAAATGGAAGTGATATGACGACAATCTCTTCAACCGGAACCACCGCTCCACCATCAGCGTCTGCAACGCCGCCAGATCGCCTGCACCCAGACTCCCGCCCACACGCCGATCCCCGCCTGCACAAGGCGGCGCAGGCGTTTGAGGCGATCTTTGTGCGCCAGATGTTGTCATCGGCGCGCCAGGGCAATTTTGGCGACACGCTGTGGGGCAGCGATCAGGGCCACGACACATTTACGGCGATGCGCGATGAGAAATTTGCCGACATTGCCGCACAAAGCGGCACACTCGGCCTGGGCCAGCAGATCGAAACGCAATTGGCGGGTAAAAGTGGTGCAACAGCGAGTGCCAGGCCATGACCAGCAGCCTGCTGTCCATCGCCTCCAGCGGCGCCCGGGCGGCCGAAATTGCGCTCGACATCACCGGGCAGAACATTTCCAATGCGTCGACCGACGGCTATGTCCGGCGCAGCGCCAATATGGACGAATTGGCTTCGTCCAGTAGTTGGAGCACCGCCAACGACGTCTCGCTGTCGGGCGTGGTGGTGTCGGGGATCGTGCGCAATGCCGACAGTTTCCTGCAATCAGAAGCACGGCGCACCGGATCCGACACGGCGCAGGCGACCAGCACCGTGTCGGGGCTGACCAATGTGGAAACCGCGGTCGAAAATTCAGGTGCATTCACCGCCATCGGCACATTCACCAATTCGCTGAAATCACTGGCGGAAAATCCCGCCAACAGCTCCTTGCGCGCATCGGTCATCCAGGCCGGGTCGACAATGGCCAGTGCGTTCCAGATCGCCGCGCAAAGCCTGTCGGCGACGAAAACCGGGCTGCAAGGCCAGGTCAGCGACGGCGTCACACAGGTCAACACGCTGACCACCCAGTTGGCGACGATCAACACGCAGCTATCCGCAACAGCAGGCGCGGCAGGCGCGACCAACAGCGAAATCACCACCAGCGACCGCGCCAGCCTGATGGATCAGCGCGACAGCCTGCTGAACAAAATCAGCCAATACGCCG
>JAYTHT010000008.1:0-2143 GCA_043732365.1 Novosphingobium sp.
GCTGGCGAAGCTGGCGTGCCGTTTTTCACCATTTCGGGCTCTGACTTTGTCGAAATGTTCGTCGGCGTCGGTGCCAGCCGCGTGCGCGACATGTTTGAACAGGCCAAGAAAAACGCGCCGTGCATCGTCTTCATCGACGAAATCGACGCGGTCGGCCGTCATCGCGGCAATGGTCTGGGCAATTCGAACGACGAACGCGAACAGACACTCAACCAGCTGCTGGTCGAAATGGACGGGTTCGAAGCGAACGAAGGCATCATCATCATCGCGGCGACCAACCGCCCCGATGTGCTCGATCCTGCGCTACTCCGTCCGGGCCGGTTTGACCGCCAGGTGATCGTGCCGATCCCCGATATCGAAGGCCGTGAAAAAATCCTCGGCGTGCACATGAAAAAAGTGCCGCTGGCGCCGGACGTCAATCCGCGCGTGATTGCGCGCGGCACCCCCGGCTTTACGGGCGCAGACCTGGCCAATCTGGTCAACGAGGCGGCGTTGCTCGCCGCGCGACGCAACAAACGCCTTGTCGCGATGCAGGAATTCGAAGACGCCAAAGACAAAGTCATGATGGGCGCCGAGCGCCGTTCGATGGTCATGACCGAGGACGAAAAGAAAATGACCGCCTATCATGAAGCCGGTCACGCGATCGTATCGGTCAACGAAGCGGCCAGCGACCCGATTCACAAAGCGACGATCATCCCGCGTGGCCGTGCGCTGGGCATGGTCATGCGCTTGCCCGAACGTGACAGCTATTCGTACCATCGCGACAAGATGCTGGCCAATCTTTCGGTCAGCATGGGTGGCCGCGTCGCCGAAGAAATCATTTTCGGCCACGGCAAAGTGTCATCGGGCGCATCGTCGGATATCCAGTATGCGACCAGCCTTGCCCGCAACATGGTCATGCGCTGGGGCATGTCCGACAAATTGGGCCCCTTGCTGTATGAAGAAAGCCAGGACGGCTATCTGGGCATGGGCACATCGCAACGCACGATGATCTCCGACGAAACCGCCAAGCTGATCGATAGCGAAATCCGCGGCCTGGTAGACGCCGCCCACGCCCGCGCCACCACGATCCTGAGCGAAAACGCAGACAAGCTGCACCTTCTGGCCCAGGCGATGCTTGAATACGAAACGCTGACCGGCGAGGAAATCAAGACGCTGATCGAAAACGGCAAGCTCGATCGGCCCGACAGCATAACCGATACCTCGCGTCCCCCGCTGCCGCAGATCGTGTCGGTGCCGCGCGCGGGCCGCAGGTTTGTCGGGGGCGATGTCGGGATTTTGCCGCAGCCGCTTGGAGCCTAGGGGTCTCTGGCGGCAAAGGGCCATTACCCTTTGTCGCCAGAAGCTAATCGGCACCGGACATCCCACCAATCCATATCTTTCCCTGGTTTGCTTTTTACCCTGCCCCAGTCGCGCCATTTTACCGGCTGTTAACCCTGCTCGTGCAGGGATCACATCGTACTGATGGCAGAACGGAAAGACGACGCGCATGGGCTTTGTTGGCTCTGACATCGCGCAATTCGAAGCGCGCGGTTTTGGCCGAGCCCTGCCGGGACAGACCGGGACCCGGCGTATGGCACTGCCCCGCGCGGAACCTGATGCGCCGCCGCCGCCCCAACCTCCACCATCGTTGCGCGATTGGTCGCATCCTTTGGCACGCATGTGGGATCGCTGGTGCCGCCGGATCGAAACGCGGCTCGCCGGTCAGTCACTTGCGGTAGATTTGCGCGACGATTTTGGCAGCCGGCGGTGGTTCACCGGATTGGCGTTGCTAGTCGTATTGAGTCTGCTTGCGCTGATGGGCCTGCCCAGCCTGGCGCCATTCGAAGCAGCGCCTATGTCCGTGCCCGGCGACAGCGAACGGGCAGAGCTGCACGCGCAAGCCATCGGGCCATGGACCACTGGCGGCGCGACCGGGCGGCGTTTCGCTGCGTCGGATATGGTGGTCCGGCTTGATTCGGCGCCCGAGCGCGCGACGATTGCGCTTGATGCGGTGCTGGGTGAAAATGACAACCTTGCGCATATGTTGCAACGCATCGGGCTGACCGCGCGCGATGCCGATGCGGTGACGGCGATGGTCACGCCGCTGGGCGCGCCCGTGCCCGGCACCCGCTTTGCGGTGACGCTGGGTGCGCGCTCCGCC
>JAYTHT010000009.1:0-7343 GCA_043732365.1 Novosphingobium sp.
GGATACCGGCTGGCCGCGCTGGTCGGTGGCGCATTTGCGCTGGTCCTGGCGGCGCGCTTGCCCTGGCCGATGGTTTATACGGTCATGGCCGGGCTGATCGCGGTGGTCGCGCTGGTCACGCTCGGTGCGCCCGATACCCCGCGCCCGGCCAGCGATACCGCCGGCGCCATGGTCAATGAACCCGCGCCCGGTCTGCGCGCGCTCGCACTGGTCGTAGTCGCGCTGGGCTGGGGCTGGGCAATCGGCAGCATCGGCCTGTTCATGGTTGCGATGCTCAACCCCGCCATGCCCGGTGTGGCAAAACCTTCGGTCGCCGATTTCACCCGCAGCCACGCGCCGTTTATCGTTCTGGCTACGGTCGGGCTGCCGCTGCTGGTTGCCGCGCTGACCAATCGCGCCAGAAACGGCACTGGTGGCGCTGGCCGGATCGCCATCGCCGACCATCTCTGGCTGGCGCTCGTCGCACCGCTGGCGGAACTGGCCGGACGCCTCGGCTGGCGGGTCCTGGTGATGATCGGCATGATCCTCACGTACACGCTCTGCTACAACATATGGGGCAGTTTTGCCCTGCCGTTCTACCTCAATTTCCTGCACTATTCCAAAGACGAAGTCGCATTCGCCTCCAAAATCTTCGGCATCGGCATGACCATGATCGGCATCGCGCTGGGCGGTCTGCTGTTCGTCCGCGTCGGCCGCATGCCAACCATCCTGATCGGCGCGATCCTGCCCGTCCTGGGCAATTTCGTCTATGCCGACCTCGCCGAAGGCGCCATGCACATCGACGCCTTCGCCCGTCTGACCGGTCTTGCCACGCTCGCCGGAAGCCTTGGCGCAGACGCTCGCATGGTCCGCCTGCTAATCGCGATCAGCGTCGAAAACATCTCGACCGGCATCGCCGGGGCCGCCTTCGTCGCCTATTTGTCCAGCCAGGTCAGCCGCAGCCATACTGCCGTCCAATATGCTCTGCTATCGTCGATGACGTTCCTGATCGGATCGCTGGGCAAAGGGATTGCCGGAGATACGATCGACCGCCTCGGATATCCGACGATGTTCCGCTGGACAGCGGCGGCCGGGCTGGTCGCAGTGGGGTTTGTGGTGCTGGAATGGGTTACTGCACGCCGGGTACCATCGCCGGACTAAGCGGCGAGGTGCAATCCCATCGCGAGCACGCTGACCCTGACGGTAAAGGGACCAAAGGGCAATGGCCCTTTGCCACCGGAGGCACCTCTCAGGACCACCCATCCTGCGCCTCAAGCTGCGCCGCCAAGTCCCCGATCACGCGATAACAATCAAGCACGCCCGCCAGTGAACTGTTCGGTTCGCGCCCCGCACGGATCGCGGCGATGAATTCGCGATCCTGCAGTTCGATCCCGTTCATGCTGACATCGACGTGCGACATATCGATTTGCGCGTCGCGTCCATCGAACAGGTCGTCATAGCGGGCGACATAGGTGGCGGTATCGCCGATGTAGCGGAAGAACGTGCCGAGCGGGCCGTCGTTGTTGAACGACAGGGCCAGGGTGCAGATCGCGCCGGTTTGGGCCTTGAGCTGGATCGACATGTCGAGCGCGATGCCCAAGTCGGGGTGTTTGGGCCCCTGGAGCGCGTGGGCGGCGATGATCGAGCCGGATTGGTAGGCGAACAAGTCTATGGTGTGGGCGGCATGGTGCCATAGTAAGTGGTCGGTCCAGCTGCGGGCTTCACCTTTGGCGTTGATGTTTTTGCGGCGAAAGAAATAGGTCTGGACGTCCATTTGTTGCAGGGCAAATTCGCCTGCGACGATGCGGTTGTGGACGTATTGGTGGGATGGGTTAAATCGGCGGGTGTGGCCGACCATCGCGACCAGGTTGGTTTCGCGCTGTTTGGCATAGACTTTTACGGCGTCGGCCCAGCTGTTGCAAAGGGGGATTTCGACCTGAACGTGTTTGCCGGCATTGAGGCAGGCGATGGTTTGTTCGGCGTGCATCTGGGTGGGGGTGCACAAGATGACAGCATCGACATCGTCGCGGAACAGCGCATCGTTCAGCTCTGTGGAGCTGTGCCTGGCGCCGTATTTGGCGGCGACGGCGGCGGCTTGTTCGCCGGTGCGGCTGATGATTGAGACGATTTCAACGCCGGGAATATTTTTCAGGCCGTCGAGGTGTTTCTCGCCGAAAGCGCCCGCGCCGGCCAGCGCTATTCTGACGGGGGCGTTGGGCATGGAACTGAAATCCTTGATCAAAAAGACCGGGCGCCAAGGTAAACCCCGGCGCCCGGCGGGGTGGACTGGGTCAGGCCGGTTCGAGCACGATGTGCCCGATCGCGGTGTTTGAACACGGAATGTGGTAATGGCGGTGGAGCATGCGGGTTGCCGGGCCGAGCGCGCCGCGCATAATCAGCCACATGACCATTTCGATGCCTTCACTGCCGGTTTCGCGCAAGTATTCGATATGCGGGATCCAGCGCGCGGCGTCGCTTTTGCCGGTCATCAGGTCGAGAAAGGTGTTGTCCCATGCGCGGTTGAGCAGGCCGGCGCGCGGGCCCTGCAACTGGTGGCTCATGCCGCCGGTGCCCCAGATCTGGACGTTGAGATCTTCGGGATAGCTTTCCACGGCGCGGCGGATGGCTTCGCCCAGCAGCCAGCAGCGATTGCCCGAAGGGACCGGGTACGTGACGACATTGACCGCGATCGGCACGACTTTGACGGGCCATTTGTCGGGCCTGCCGAACATCATCGACAAGGGCACGGTCAGGCCGTGGTCAACGTCCATTTCGTTGATGATGGTCATGTCGAAATCATCGAGGATCAGGCTTTGCGCCATATGCCAGGCAAGGTCGGCGTGACCTTCCACATCGGGCACCGGACGCGGGCCCCAGCCTTCGTCGGCGGGCTTGTAACGTTCGGCGCAACCGATCGCGAACGTGGGCACGATCTTCATGTCAAAGGCAGAGGCGTGATCGTTGTAGACCAGGATGATCACGTCGGGCTTTTCGCGGGTTTCCCATTCGCGGGTCCAGTCGTAGCCCGCGAAAATGGGCCCGAAATAGTCATCGCGGGTCTTGCCCTGATCGACTGCAACGCCCAGCAACGGAACGTGGCTGGACCCTACGCCTGCGGAAATGTGCGCCATTGTTCAGTGTCCCTTTTTTGCCGCAGCGGCGGCCAGGTTGGCTTTGATCGACTGCTGACCTTCGGGGCTGCGCCCGCCATTCATCATCATTTCGCGGTATTCGGGGAAAGTCATGTCGGTCATCGTGGAGACCGCCTCGGCAAACGGAATACCGTCGGCCGAAAACAGCTTTGACAAGAAATAGATGTTGCCACCCAAGTCGAGCAAATGGTTGTAATCACGCGCGATCAGGGCGTCCTTCGCCTCATCGGTCAGCAGCCATTCGTCCATATAAGCGCGCTCGCCGGCGCGGAACCGGTCGCGGTTTTCGGGCTTCATCAGGCTCATCGCGAACTGGTTGATGTGATAGCCGCGCCGGGCCCGCGCGGCGGTATAGATGCGTGTGCCTGGAATATCTTCGAGCTCTGCCAGATAAGCGTGAATGTCGCGTACAGCAGTCATCGACCCTTCTCCTTCAGGATTGCGTCCAGTCGCGGAAAGACCCGGCGCGCGTTGCCTTCAAATATTGCGTGGCGCTGTGCATCGGTAATCGGCAGCGCATCGACATAGCGTTTGGTGTCGTCGAAATATTGCCCGGTGGTGGGGTCGATCCCGCGTACCGCGCCGACCATTTCCGATCCGAACAGGATATTCTTGGTCTCGATCACTTCGGCCAGCAGATTGATGCCCGGCTGATGGTAGACACATGTGTCAAAGAATACGTTGTTCATCAGGTGACTGTCGAGCGCCGGTTTTTTCAGCATGTCGGCCAGACCGCGATAGCGGCCCCAGTGATACGGCACGCCGCCGCCGCCATGCGGGATGATAAAGCGCAATGTCGGGAACCGGGCGAACAGATCGCCTTCGAGCAATTGCATGAACGCGATCGTGTCGGCGGCGATGTAATAACCGCCGGTCGCATGCATCGCCGGGTTGCACGACCCCGAAACGTGGATCATCGCAGGCACATCGAGATCGACCATTTTTTCGTAAAACGGGAACCAGTACGCATCGGTCAGCGGGGGGTGGGTGAAATGGCCGCCGCCCGGATCGGGATTGAGATTGCAGCCGATAAAGCCCAGCCGGGTGACGCAACGGTCCAGTTCGCGCACCGACGAGGCCATGTCCGCCTCTGGCGATTGCGGCAACATGCACACCCCGGCAAATGTATCGGGGTAAAGCCCGACGACGCGCGCGATCAGGTCGTTGCACGCCATCGCCCACGGCACTGCGACGCTCTGGTCCCCGACATGCGGCGCCATGGTGCTGGCGCGGGGGGAAAAGATCGTCAGGTCGGCGCCGCGTTCGGCGATCAGGCGCAACTGGTTGGCCTCGATCGTTTCGCGGATCTCGTCATCGCTGATCGCGGGATAGGGCGGGGCCGCTTCGCCCGCTTTGAACGCGGCCTTTTGCGCCTCGCGCCAGGTGTCATGCGCCTTTGGCAGGACGGTGTAATGGCCGTGGCAGTCGATGATCAGAGTCATGCAGTTTGTCCTGTGGGGGTCGTTATGGTGCGCCCGGCTTGTTCGCGTTGGCGGCGCACGGTGCCCGCTGTCATTACCGGTTCGACGCCGAGGCCGGTCAGCGTCTTGACGCTTTCCTCCATCTCGGCGGCGCGCCGCGCACCGTGGGTGGTCATCCGTTCAATGTTATAGGGCGCGCGCACGAACCAGCTATCGTGGCGCTCGCTAGCGTCGAGCGATGCCAGCACGTCCGCGGCCACGCCCGCGCTGGTGGCGGCGAGCATCATTTCGGCGGTCAGCGCCTCGATCCCCTTGATCATCACCGACCGGATCATCTTGATCGCGCTGGCCCGGCCGATTTCGGGGCCCACGGTGCGGATATTGGTAAAACCTGTGGCGGCCAGCAAGTGTGTAGCATCGTCAGCGGCGTCACCTGCGATCAGTAGCGGCACATTCATCCGCGCCGGATTGACGGGGGCCAGTACCGCTACATCGACATAATGCCCCCCTGCAGCATGAACAAATGCTGCGGCCGCACGTTTGGTTTCGGGCGCGACCGAATTCATGTCACACCACAGCGCGCCGGGCGAAAGAAATGCTGCATAGTCGCGCGCAACGTTCAGCGCAGCATCGGCACTGACCAGCGACAGCACGATCTGCGCGCCGGACAGCGCAGTGGCCAGGTTATCGCAAAATGTGACGCCGTGCTCTGCCGCGATCCAGGCGCGATCGGCGCAAATGTCGAACGCGCGCGCCATTTTGCCCCAGCCTGCGCTTGCGGCAAAGGTCGATCCGGCTTCACCGAAACCAATCAGGGCGATGGTCTGATCCATGGCCGCCATACCTGCCGCGCGGTGCGGAGCAGGGCCAATCCGATTGCGCAGCAGCCAATAAGTTTGCGCTAAGTGCGTCCGTCGGCGACTAGGGCGAGATCGGCCAGAAATTCGGCCTGAACCGCAGTCGGGCGCCAGGATGCGCGCGTTGTCACGCCGATCACCCGGTGGAATATGCTGGGTACCGGGCCGAGCGAGGTCAGCCAGTTGGCCTCCAGCTCCACCGCGACCTGATCGGGCGAAACCAGCGTCAGGAAATCGCTGTGGATCAGCACTTGGCGGATGGTCATGACCGACCCCGATTCGACCGGGACCAGAGGCGCGGTTAAATTGGCGTTGGCAAACATCGCCTCCCACGAATCGCGCAACGGGGCACCGCGCGCGGGTAGGATCCAGGGGTGGCCAGCCAATTCTGCAAGACTTGGGGAGGCAAGATCGGGTTGCGTTCGTGTCAGCGGATGCCCGGCGCGCGCCACGACAATCGGCTCGTCCTCGAACAGCGCGGTCTGGGTCAGGTCGGGCTCGAGCAGCGGCTGGCGCAGCGCGCCGATCATCATGTCGATCATGCCATTGCGCAACGGTTCGACCAGTTCGGCCCGCGCGCCCTCTGCAATTGCAATGCGCACGAGCGGATGGCGTTTGAGAAATCGCGCCACCGCGCCGGGCAGAATGCGCGCGCGCGATAGCGGCATCGCGCCAATCGTGATGCGGCGGATTTCGCGCCCTTTCAGCGCCTCGATTTCGGCCAGCCCCGCTTCAAGTTCAATACGGGCGAGGCGAAACGTGCGCGCCAGCGCCTGCCCTGCTTCGGTCAGCACCACCGCATTGCTGCGCCGTTCGACCAGCGTTTTGCGCAATGACAGCGACAAGTCCTTGACCGCGCGGTGCAATGTCGGGACCGCCAGCCCGGTGGCCAGACTGGCCCCCAGATAACCGCCGTTGTCGGCCAGGGCGAGCAAAGCCCGCAGCCGCGCGGTGGTGACATGCGGGCTGATGCTGCGATCGAGCGCGGCACGAATACGTGGGACCAGCAGATCGGCTGCGGGCGTTGGCACCATGCCGTCATGGCGCCGTTCAAACAGCACCAGGCCCAATTGGTGTTCCACGCGCGCCAGGGCCTGGGTCAGTGCCGGTTGCGTCAAATTGACCGCGCGCGCCGCCGCGCCCATCGTGCCCAACTGCGCGATTTGCGCAATCGCGGCCATATGGCGCAAGTTGTAGTCCCAGATTTCCATGCAGGCTCCACGTCAATCCCCGGCGCCCGTCTTAGCAAGATCTAATGGCTATGCCAGAGTTCCGGCTTTTCCTTTTTGCCCGCTCGGCGCAACCCGGTACGCACACACCGATACCCGGCAAACCTATCAAGCGAGCAGCCCCCATGAACGGAATTGTTGTCCAGAGCATCGAACGCGTGCCCCTCGATCTGATTGACGCGCTGGCTAAATGCGGGGTCGCCACCGTGCACGAGGCCCAGGGGCGCACCGGTCTGCTCGCCAGCCACATGCGGCCGATCTATCGCGGCGCGCGCATTGCGGGTTCTGCGGTGACGATCAGCGCGCCTCCGGGTGACAACTGGATGATCCATGTCGCGATCGAACTGCTGCAACCGGGCGACATTATCGTACTGGCACCGACCAGCCCGTGCGAAGATGGCTATTTCGGTGATCTGCTGGCCACTTCGGCGCAAGCGCGCGGGTGTCGCGGGCTGGTGATCGATGCCGGGGTGCGCGATGTGCGCGATCTGACCGAGATGGAATTCCCGGTCTGGTCAAAGGCGATCTTTGCGCAAGGAACGGTCAAGAATACGCTCGGGTCGGTCAATGTGCCGATCGTTTGCGCCGGCGCGGCGATCAATCCCGGCGATGTAATCGTGGCCGACGATGACGGTGTATGCGTGGTGCCCCGCGCAAACGCCGCCGAAGTGTTGCACGCCGCGCAGGCCCGCGAAGCCAATGAGG
>JAYTHT010000010.1:0-2132 GCA_043732365.1 Novosphingobium sp.
GATGGCGCTTTCGATGCTGGCTTCGTAATAGCCAGCATCGCAATGGTCGGGATCACGGGCATCGAGCGTCGCCTCCAATTGCTGACGCAGCCGGGTCAAAGGTGTGCGTAAGTCATGCGCGATGTCGGTCGTTACCTGGCGCAAACCGTCCATCAAGGCCCCGATCCGGTCAAGCAAAACGTTGAAATTGGTCGTAAGCAGATCAAATTCCGGGCTAATTCCGATCGTGGGCAGGCGTTGTGCAAAATTACCGGCCATGACCCGGCCAATCGCCTCATTGACGCGCTCCAGCCGCCGCATGAACAGACCACCCGTCAGGTAACCGCCCGCGAGCGCAAACGCGGTGATGCCGATACCGGCCAGAATGGTGATCCAGTCCAGCCGGTTGCGCAGCTCAAGAATGTCGTAAGTATCGGTCGCCACGACCAGTACGGCACCATCGGCCAATGGTACGCCCAGACTTTGGAGGAGCTCGGTGTGACCGGCTGGGCCTGCCTGGTCATCGCGGACGGACACAAAGCTTTTGCCAAGCCTGGCCGCGCGATCGTCGACATCGTTGACCAGCATCCGGCCTGTCCGATCTGCGACCTGGTAATGAAACGCTTCTTCTCCGCCCGCGCGCCGGTGGCGGTCGATCTCTTTTAACAGATTGGTCCGCCCACCCTCGCGGTCGTCGCCCTGCAAAATTGCCGCTTCGCTGCGCAATCCGCCTTCGGTGGCGGAGGCGGCATAACGCGAGATGGACCTTTCGACGACAAACAGGAGCAACGCTGTGCTGGCCGCAAAACCCAGCGCGAGCAGCAGCGCAAAGCGAAATGCGCCACTGCGGAACCCGCTAGAGCTCGATGCGATAAGAAAGAATCGCATCAAGCTTTAAGCCGGCGCATCGATCCGGTACCCCTTGGATCGGACTGTATGGATCAACTCACAGCCAAAGCCGCGGTCAATTTTCGAGCGCAACCTGCTCATATTGCTCTCGATGATATTGGTCTGCGGGTCAAAATGAAATGACCAGACATGTTCGTGGAGCATCGATCGCGTGACGATTGCGCCGGTATGCCGCATCAGATATTCCAGCAGCTTGAATTCCAGCGGTTGCAACACGATCCGGTGGCCCGCGCGCGTGACCCGGCGTTGGAGCAGATCCACTTCAAGATCGGCGACGCGCAGCACCGTTGTCACTTCATGGACAGGTCGGCGACGCAACAGCGCATTCACCCGCGCAATGAATTCGATCGCAGCGAATGGTTTGACAAGATAGTCGTCGGCGCCGGCATCGAGGCCCTCAACCCGGTCATGCACGCCATCCATCGCGGTCAGGAACAACGCCGGCGCATGCACGCCTGCAGCGCGCAGTGCCTTTAGAACACCCAGCCCGTCGACGCCGGGAACCATACGATCGAGCACAAACAGGGCATAATCGTTGCTGGATCCCAGGGCAATCGCGTCGCGCCCATTGCCGGTCACATCGACGACATGCCCGGCGCAGACCAGCATGCGTTCCAGATGCGCCCTGGTCGCCTCGTCATCTTCGAGCAGCAGCAGTTTCAAGACGACACCTCACCCGGTTTGCACCAATGGACAACTTGCCGGGTGCCGCGCGCGCCACGCAAGTTGGGAAATAACCACCTAAAGCTTGCAACTTTGTCGGTGAAGCTTCGTTTGTACAGACTTGTAACAAAACATTCCTGGTGGAACACGATCTATGAACGATGCGAACGATCCGGTAAATGCCGGCAATCCACCGGCGGACGATAGCCCGGGCAGCGGCCACTACGTCAATCGGGCAGGCTGGTTACGCGCCGCAGTTCTGGGCGCCAACGATGGCCTGTTGTCGACCGGCAGCCTGATGGCAGGCGTTGCCGCAGCGGCAGTTGCGCCCGGCCAGCTGGTCCTGACCGGAGTGGCTGGCATTGTCGCCGGCGCGCTATCGATGGCGGCGGGCGAATATGTTTCGGTCAGTAGCCAGTCGGATAGCGAAAAGGCCGATCTGGACCGTGAACAGCAGGCATTGCGCGACCATCCCAAGCGGGAACTAAAGGAATTGACCGCAATTTATCACGACCGCGGGCTCGACCATCCCCTGGCGGCAACCGTGGCGCAGCAATTGACCGAGACCAACGCGCTGGATG
>JAYTHT010000011.1:0-7325 GCA_043732365.1 Novosphingobium sp.
GCTTGATCAGGCAGCGGCGGACAAGCGGGGGTATGAGGCCCAGGACGATTATGACATGGCAGCCGCCGAAGAATGGGTTTGCCGAGCGCTGAAGACCGCCGCATTGGATCAGGCCGGTTTTGCCGATCGGCTCAAAGCATTGCTCGGTCAGGATGAATATCCGATTACGGGTATTTATGACGATCGGCGCTTTGAACGATATGTCCGCGTCAACATTCGGAAACTGACCAGGATGACCAAGACCAATCTGGGGTTCGAGAACGTACTCCACTATCAGTGAGCGCTGCGGGCCTGGTGTGTCCCAACCCGCCCGAACAGCACTTGCCGTTCGTCATGCCGGACTTGATCCGGCACCCATCGGGCCTTTGCGTGCCGGGCTCCGAGCGGGGCAAGGTCCAGGCCCGGGGCACGATCGTATTGTGCCAGTTGCAATCCGTGCCAAATTGGCTGAGAGCCGTACCTCGCGGCGAGATGGATGCCGGATCAAGTCCGGCATGACGAATTTATTGGATTGAGATCTCGGCTTTCGGCCAGTTGCCTTGCCGGGCCATCCGGCTGACATAAGGCGCGAATTCTCTTTAGCGCCTGACGACATCCTGTTTCATCGGCGCGAGTTTGGCCAGAAAGCGGTTCTGCGTCGCAAACGGGATGTGGCGTTCGTGCATCGCGCGTTGCAGGTTTTCGACGAGTGCGTTCATTTCGCCGGTCATGATGCCCAGCTGGTTGTGCGATTGCGCCATGTCGCGGCCCGAATAATGGCATCCGGCGTTGAGGATATAACAGAACTGTTCGTACAGCGTGCGGCGCAGGCGGACGAGATCGGATGCGCCAAACACGCCCCTAATGCGCGGATCGGCGGTGTCGATATCGACAAGGCGATTGGCGATCCGGCGAATGCCCTCCTGCCCGCCGAACGCCTGTGCCATGCCTGATCCGGCAAACGGGGTCGCGCCCGCATTTGTGTCTGACTGCGTGTAAGCCGCAACGGGCAATTCCCCGGTCACAGGATCGCGCATTGGCTTTTCCACGCCGAATTCGTGGAACCAGTCGACGTCTGCCTGGCTTTGCCCAGCGGTCGCTGAAATCGCCGGCGTCGCTGGAACGGCTGGCGGGTCGGCATAAGCGGGAATAGCCAGCGCCAGCGCAACGACCGCGCCAAGACTTGATGTGCGAGCCATTGGCATGCCTTTCACGTCGTCATCTGGAGCGACAGATACGCGCCGCGTTGCGCACGGAACGTCGCCACTGGGCCGATATCGACAAATGCGGCGGTCAATGTCGCATGTTTTCCCGTAGACCACGCAACGAACAGGTCATGTGCCCCGATTTCGCGCGCAAAACCCAGGTTATCGGGCCGCGTGCGAACCTCGCCGCCGACGACCAGCGTGCGCGAGATCTGATAGCCCAGCGCGCCTTCAAATTGCCCGCTGCGCCCGGCGCGACGGTCGCCGCCAAACCCGAGCAGGCCGAACTGGTTGGCATTGGTCAGGCGGAATGTGGTGGCGATCAGCACGCTTTGACCCAGCATCAGTTTTGTCGCACTGATCGTGAAATCGGCCCCGGCAGACTGTTTTGCGCCGATCAGCCGCACCACCGCACCGTTAAGATTGTGTTTGAATTCGGCGCCGACTGACACTTCGGGCAAAACCGCCGGGCCATAGACTGAATCGCCAAACAGGCGCAGCCGCGCGCCGACAATATCCTGGCGAAAGGTATAACCGTGCCCCAGCCCGAGCGCGGTGCCCGCGCTCAATGTATTGAAATTTTCGCGCGCATAACTCAGCGCCAGCCGGTCCTTGATGCCGATCGCAAGGCCATGCGCCTCCAGCGTAAAATCGCGCAGCGACAACCCTGTGGCAAATGCAGACAAGCCGATGCCATGGTTGGTTTCCATCCCCGGGATGACCGCCCAACTGGACAATCCACCACCAGCCGAACCTTCCACTGTGGTCACACCATTGGTCATCAACAATTTGTCATCATTGAACAATTTTCGCCGTGGCGGGTCCGTAGCGTCTATCGCGTGCTGTGCCCCTGCGCCTTGGTCGGTGGCAGTTGCCTCGGTCGGCGCATCTTGCTGAACGCCTTGATGGGCGCAGGCCGGCACTGTCGTAACGGCTGCAAGGGCCCACGCGATGAGAACGAGAAGTGTTCTGGTGGAAGGTACGCGCCGCAACGGTTGACCTCATCATGAAATTACCAGGTTTAGCTAATTGAATAGGGTTTCCAATATATTAAGCCCGAATTAGAAGACTTACGCGGACTAGGACGGACCCGTAAAAATGCCCTTCGCGTTGTAAAGGCGCGGTATTAACGCAATTTTCAGCAGAAGGCCGGTATCGACTGACTCATGCCATCAGCACTCTCCCTGATCATAGTGAAACGCACGTTTTTTGCCGCCGCGTGCGTCGCGCTTACATCGGCTGGGGCACCCCATCACCTGGCTTTCCAGGTGGTAGATCAGCGCGGCCTGCCGCTGCAAGGCTCGGTCGTGGAAATCGCACGCACCGCCGGCGATGATCGCCCGGCCAATTTTGCCCCGCGCTATGGCATGGCGCAACGCGACATCATGTTCAGGCCCGGCACTTTGCTTGTGCCAGCCGGCGCGACCGTGGCCTTTCCCAATCTCGATACCGTGCGCCACAGCATTTACAGTTTTTCAAAAGCGGGCCGGTTCCAGATCGAACTGTATGGCCGCGATCAAACGCGCGCACATCAATTTACCGTGCCCGGTTCGATTGCGCTCGGCTGCCACATCCACGATCAGATGAAGGGCTATATCCGCGTCAGCACAACGCCATACGCGGCGATCAGCGATCTGAACGGCATGGCGGACGTGTCCAGCCTGTCTGCGGGTTTGTATGCGGTGACGGTGTGGCACCCACAGGGTCGCGGGCCCGATGGCGAATGGCACGGCATGTTGACCGTTGCCGAAAATCGCCCCAATCGCATCACTATTGCCACACGCTGATATGGCGGTTCCGGGCAAAATCATGCACCTTTCGGTTTGGCGGCGACGGGCACAAGTGTACGGCAACAGCCTGCAAGCGCGCGTTTCGCTATCCATCGCCGCATTGTTGGTGGTCGTGATGGCACTGACCGTGGGCGTCGCCGATTACGGGCTGCGGCTTTATGCGTCATCAGTTGCCGAACGCGATCTGGTTGCGGGATCAAAAGTGTTTCAACGCAGTCTTTCGGCACAGCAGAATGAATTACGCCGCGCCGGCGAAGTGGTGGCGCGCGATTTCGGGTTTCGTGCTGCTTTTGCCAGCGCCGATCACAATACACTGGTCTCTGCGCTGACCAGCCTGGCCGCGCGGGCCCATGCTGGCACCGCAATCGTCGTATCGCTCGATGGCGCGATAACCACCAGCCCCGGTACACCTGTGATCGACGGGCGCCGCTTGCTGACCGGATTGAACAATGGCGCCGATGGCGGCGTGATCATGGTCGGAAAAATGCTGTCGCTGGGCGCGGCCGCACGCCTTGAAATGCCCGATCTGGCCGGTTGGCTTGTGCTCGCGCGACCGTTGGATCAGCGTGCAATGTCCGAATTTGCGCGATTATCCGCCATTCCAATCAATGCCCAGGTGGCGCAGGCCAGCCATCCCGGTCCTGATCTGGCCGATGTTGTGCCCGGCCAGGTCGACCACCGCTATGGCGACGGCGCGTCGGCCCCGTCTGGCGCCGAGCTGGTCCAGATCACCACCCTGCCCAGCCTGCAGAGCGGGCTGCAACCGGTGCTGGCGCTACGTTACCCGTTGTCCAACGCGGCGCGTGCGTTTCAATCGCTGCGCCTGGCGCTGGCCAGCATCGGCCTGATCGCGCTGGCCATGGGCGTGTTCATGGCTTCGCGCATCGCACGCAACATTCTGTTGCCGCTAAACCGCCTGGCCGCCGCAACCACCAGCATGGCGCGCGGGGAAATGACGCGCGTTGAAATACGCGGCCGCGACGAACTGGCCACACTTGCGCGCAGTTACAACGCGATGGTCGATTCGATCGAGGAACGCGAACGGCGGATTACGCATGCCTGGCTCCACGATGGCCTGACCAATCTTCCCAATCGGCGGTTTTTTCAGGAAAAACTCGATCTCGCGGTTAGTCAGCAAGGTCGCGACAGCCGGATCATCGTCATCGTGCTCGACCTCGATGATTTCAAACTGATCAACGACACGATGGGCCACGACACCGGCGATGCGCTGCTGCGCCATTTTGCCGCATTACTGCCCGAACTGGCGCCAAATGCGCAAGTTGCCCGGTTTGGTAACGACGAATTTGCGTTGTTAGCCGACTATATGGGCGTGAATGAGGATATTGCCACTCGGATCGAGAGGTTCGCCCGCAAAATGGGCGCCGATGTGCAGATCGCGGGCAAGACCATCCCACTGTCGGTAAGTTTTGGCGTTGCGGTCTGTCCCGATGATGCGCACGACAGCGCGACTTTGATCAAACATGCCGAACTGGCGCTCAGCCGGGCCAAGCGCGATGGCAAGCAAACCTATCGTTTCTTTGAAGCAACTTTGGATGAGGCGGCCATCCGTCGTCGCTTGCTGGAAATCGATCTGCGCGAAGCGTTGCGCAACGGCGAATTCGAACTGCATTTCCAGGCGCTGTTTTCGCCTTCGGAATGCCGCATAAAGGGGTTCGAGGCGCTATTGCGCTGGCATCATCCGCAGCGCGGGCTGATCAATCCGGCCGAATTCATCCCGATTGCCGAACATTCGGGCCTGATCATCGCGATCAGCGAATGGGTCATCCGCGAAGCATGCAGCCAGGCTACGCTATGGCCCGACGACATTTGTGTCGCCGTGAACATTTCGCCCAGGCATTTCGAAGTCCCAGGGCTGATACCTTGCGTGATCAGCGCGCTGGCACATACCGGGCTCAGCCCCAACCGGCTCGAGCTGGAAATTACCGAAAGCGTATTCATCAACGAATTTGCCCAGACGACCGATATCTTACGCCAATTGCGCGGATTGGGCGTGCGCATCGCGCTCGACGATTTTGGCACCGGCTATTCATCGCTCAGCTATTTGCGATCGTTTCCGTTCGACAAAGTCAAAATTGACCAGAGCTTTGTGCGCGATCTGGCCAGCGATGCCAGCGCGCGCGCGATCGTGCGCGCGATCACCGCGCTGGCTGGCGCGCTCGGCATGGAAACATTGGCCGAAGGGGTCGAAGACGTCGAACAATACGACGCGCTGATCGCTGAGGGTTGCCAGATGATCCAGGGCTATCTGATCAGCCGGCCCGTCCCCGTGCTCCAGGCGATCGCCGTGCTGGCACGATGGAACGATCACGACAGGGTGCAGGCCCTGCTGGCTGGCTGAGACTGAGTGCGTGTTAAGGCAAATATGACGCACGAAACCTTCAAAAATTCAGATACTTGCACACGCACCCTCGTCTAATATGCGAAATAAGGCCCATACGCCGAACCCGCATGACGCCCAGCGATCGCAGTATAGACATTCCGACCGAAAAAGAATGGTAGTCCAAAATCGAAACTGTTGTTGATCGGGCTTGAAAACGACCGGCTGTTCGGGTTGGCGCCAATGCCGGGCGCCGCGTTTGACGTCGCGCCGGGCTGAGCATACGCATTGTACAACGTGAATGCAGCGCTGGCCGCGCTGCCGCTCGTGCCCTTTAATGTCGGCGTTAGCGACAGCGGCGAACTGGGGCAATAAAACCCGCTATAGCCGCTTTGCGTGCACGCCGTGATCGAACTGTCGACGAAGTAATAGTAGTTGCTGCCGCTATCCAGAAAACTGCTGGGCAAGGATGTGCCGTTGTATGTGGCCGTGACATAGCCATTGGCAGTGGTCGGCAAAACGGTGGCGCTGCCCAGCGCGTTATTGGATTGCGTGCCAATTCCAAAATACAAAGTACCGGTCGCAGCGACCACCCCGCTTGGCGCAATGGGGGGCAATGACACAATCGTGCCGTTGTTGTCGCTGGCAAAGCCGGCCACCGGATTAATCAATTGTTCATACGGCGCGCTGGTATTGTTCGCACGCGAAACGATCGCGGAACAGCCCGTCACCGGGCAATCGTAATAGATCGCCCCGCCCGAACCATTGGTCGTGGTGCATGTCGAACCGCAATCGGTGACGGTCGTGCCTATGCCGATAATGCCATTGGCGCCCATCAACTGGACCGTATTCATGTTGGACCCACCGCTCGACGAACACGAACGCGGCACCGTACCCAATCCGCCGGTGGTGTCGCCAATCACTTGCAGCGGCATTGATGCGACGGTTTCGCCCGACACAGTGAAGTCGCCGGTCCGCACCGAACCAAACACATAATTATCGACGTATTCATAGCATTCGCCGATTGGATTGCCTTGCGTATCTTTCTGCGCGGTCATCCCTGCCAGCAGCGTCGAATTTAACACCGAGGCCTCCAGCCGCAGGCCGACCGATCCGGTATCGAGCAGGACATGGTCGATTGTCTGGCAATTGCTGGTCGACCCCGGCGCGCAGACGGTGATTGTCACATATGGAATATTGATCGCGGTATAAGCATTTGCGCCAACATTAAGCGCCGCCGGCCCGCCATCAACCACGATCGGGGTCGTGTTGGTCACCGTGGTGGCGCCACCCGACGATGAGGTGGTCGAACTGCCCGAAGAGGTGCCCCCCAAAGTCGTGGTCGTACCCGGCGTTGTATTGGCGGCGCCGCTGGTACTGCCGCTGCAAGCGGTCAGCAGCACCAAGGCCAGCGTTGCAAGGATCTGACGCATATCTGTACCTTTTACAACGAAGCCGGGTCAAACCCGCTGGGCGCAGATTGCGGCAGCCAGGCATAGCCCCAAAAGGCCCCGGCATGGCCGCCAGCCACAATTTTCAGATCCGCCCGGTTAACCCCCGGCGCCCGGCGCATGCCACGTCGCGCGGTCACCGGATTGTCCGATTGCATCGTCGCGAAATGGACACCGAGCAACGATTCAAGATCAGGTTTGCCCGGCCCGGCCCAGCGGATCGCATAGACCATACCCGCCGCATTGGTATATTCACGCACTTCCCCGCCGTTCGACAGAGCCAGCGTGTGCAGGTTGCCCGCGCCCGACCGCGCCACCGCATGCATGCGCACGACCATCCGCGATTGATCGGCGGTGATCGTGTCGACATTGCCGCCAAGGCTGGCATTCGCAGCTTGCGGCAAACCAATCACAAATGTCGTAACCAGCAGCCAGGCGAAAGGCTTGCGCATGTGGGTCCATTCGATTGCAGGCCAATCCGGCCGGGAGCGATAACGTTGCAAACCGATTGCCGCCGCGTCAACCGCCTGTTGGGGAAAAATCATTCACAGTCGGGATATTA
>JAYTHT010000012.1:0-2120 GCA_043732365.1 Novosphingobium sp.
CAGCACCAGGTGCAGTCGTTCGACGATTATGCCAAGCAATTGCCCAGTGTGTCGTTCCAGTCGTTTGGCCCTGGGCAGAGCCAGTTGTTTTTCCGCGGGATTACCTCGGGCGGCGATGGCCTGGCGTTTGGTGCGTTGCCCACCAGCGGTGTTTATCTCGACGAAATTCCGGTCACGACGATCGGCGCGCTGCTCGACGTGCATATCTATGACATGGCGCGGATCGAGGCTTTGTCCGGGCCGCAGGGTACGCTGTTTGGTGCCAGCTCGCTGTCGGGCACGCTGCGCCTGATCACCAACAAGCCGGTGCAGGACAAGACCGAGGGCAGTCTTGACCTGACCGCCGACAAATACGGCAAGGGCAATGCCGGCGGCACGGTCGAAGGCATGATCAACCTGCCTGTGGCGCATGGCGTCGCGGTGCGCGCGGTCGGATTTTACGAACACCTGGGCGGTTATATCAACAACACGCCCAAGACACGGACGTACGCGGACGTTTACACCGATGCGCAAGGCAATCAGCAGAGCGCGCCCTACACTGCCAACAATAGCGCCTATGTCAAGAACCACTATAACGATGTGACGACATATGGCGGGCGGCTGGCGCTGGGCATCGATCTGGACAATGGCTGGAAAATCACGCCGCAGTTGATTGCGCAGCATATGCACAGCAACGGCACGTTCCTGTTCGACCCCGCCGTGGGCGATCTGCAGGTGCATGATTTTACTCCGGAATACGATACCGACCAGTGGTTGCAGGCGGCCATGACGATCGAAGGCAAGATCGGGAACTGGGATGTGCTCTATTCGGGCGGTTATCTGGCTCGAAAGATCAATACTGCCGTCGATTACAGTTATTACTCGGTGGCTTATACAAACCTTCCGGGATACACCCGTTTCACCGACAGCAACAACAATCAGCTGAACCCGACGCAACAATTCAGCTCGTCGCAGAAACTGACCAAGCACAACGAGGAATTGCGGTTCAATTCGCCAACCTCATCGCCGGTGCGGGTGACGGCGGGGCTATTCTATGAAGAGCAGAAGAACCATAACATTAACAATTATTCTGTTCCCGGCGCGGCCACGGCCAATTTTACCGGATATGCCAATACTGTAAATGTATATGGCGATGATCTGTTTCTGACCAATGCCAATATCACGGATCGCGATTATGCGGCTTATGCGCAAGGCAATTTCGATCTTACTTCGCATCTGACTTTGACGGGCGGTTTGCGCGGATTTATCTATACCAACACGCTGGTCGGATTTTCCGGCTACCCGTCTTATATCCCGCCCACCGGGCCTTTTTCGACTTGTAAATTCCCGTTGCCGACGATCAGTTCCTGTCCTTTTGACAACAAACGGTCGCACAGTTCTGGCGAAACGCACAAGGTCAACCTGACCTGGCAGGTTGATACAGATCACATGATGTACGCAACCTATTCGACCGGGTTCCGCCCAGGCGGCAACAACCGCGACAACGGCGCCGGTGTGGGCACGATCTACAATCCCGACAAGCTGAACAACTTTGAATTCGGGTGGAAAACCAGCTGGCTGAACCATGCGATCCGCTGGAACGGCGCCATGTACTATGAAAAATGGAATGACCTGCAATATGCCGAACAGGCGGCAGGCGCTGGGATCACGAATATCAGGAACGTGGGCGGAGCGCGGGTCTATGGTGTGGAAAGCGACCTGCAAGTGCGGCCGGTCAAGGGTCTGACCTTCACTGCGTCCGGCGCGTATAATGACGGCAAGCTGACCACGGATTTCGGCAATCCCGGCAAAGGCAATTTTGCGCCCGCCGGGACGCGGCTGCCGGTGCAGCCGCGCTTCAAGATGTCGGCGACCGCGCGCTATGAAATGGCAATCGGGTCGGTTGATGCGTTTATCCAGGGATCGATGAACACCCAGTCCAATTCGACCAGCTTGCTGGGCGTGATTGACGACTCGGTGTTCGGCAACAGCCCCGGATTTACCACCGCGGATTTTTCGATCGGCGGCAAGAAGGGCAATTATACGTTCCAGCTGTTCATTCAGAATGCGTTCGATACCCGCGGAGCGTTGTCGCACAATGCGCAGATCTCGCCAGCGGATTACGAAAACAACGCTGGTCT
>JAYTHT010000013.1:0-7294 GCA_043732365.1 Novosphingobium sp.
ACGGCTGCCTTCGCTTGAAGTGATTGCCAATTTTGGCGTGGGCTATGACAACATCGATCTCGCCGCTGCCCTCGCATCCGGGATTGTCGTTACCAACACCGCCGGGGTGCTCGATGAAGAGGTCGCGGACCTGACGATCGGTTTGTTATTGGCGACACTGCGGCGAATTCCGGCGGCCGAACGATTTGTGCGTGACGGACACTGGCAGCACGGCGGTTTTGCGCTTTCGCCATCGTTGCGCGGTCGGAGGGTCGGTATTATCGGGCTGGGCGGGATCGGCAAAGCGATTGCGCGGCGGCTCGATGGGTTTGCGGTCGAGATTGCCTATCATGGCAGCCGTGAACAGCCTGATGTGCGCTACCCGTGGTATCCCACAGTCGTGGCGTTGGCACAGGCGTGCGATGTGTTGATCGCAATGGTCCCGGGCGGTGCTGCGACGCGCCACATGATCGATGCGGAGGTGCTGTCTGCGCTTGGTCCAGACGGCGTGCTGATAAACGTTTCACGTGGAACTGTGGTTGATGAAAGTGCGCTGATCGCGGCACTGCAGGCGGGCACGATCCTGGCCGCCGGGCTCGACGTGTTCGAACGCGAACCGGATGTGCCCGATGGCTTGCTGGCGACGGACAATGTCGTGCTGCTGCCGCACGTTGGTTCTGCCTCGGTCGTGACCCGGATGGCGATGGGGCAAGCGATGATCGGCAATCTGTCGGCGTGGTTTGCCACCGGCAACCCGCCCAACCCGGTGCCGGAAACGCGCCACCTGCTGCGCATTTGAGCTCAGGCTACGCCGATATCGGCGAGCGCCTGGCCCATATGCCAAGGCGCAGCTTCTTCTGCCAAGGCATGGTAATGCGGATCGTCGATGTCGATCCACCAGGCGTCAGCGATATCCATTGTCCCGGCGCGGTTGTATTGTGCCAGGATCTGGACACCTTCGGATAACGATCCCGCTTTGCCCGATGCGATCGCCGCGCGAATCGCAGGCGCCAGTTCGGGCGTGGCCAGGAACGCCCCGCAATCGCACGCATCATAGGGCGTTATCGTCTTGCCGATCGCCCGGATCAGGCCACGGTCGTCCACTTTGACCCACGTCGCATCGTCCGGATCGATCATCGGGCTGTCTACCCGGCGGTCAATCGCCAGAGTCAGTCCGCAGTCGGTGGGCGCCTCGGCGATGAGACGCGCGAGGATATCGACGTCAAACAAGTGATCGGCCATCAGCAGCAGGTAGTTGCCATCGCAGCGGGTTGCGCCGGCGATCACCGAATGCCCATTGGGGGTCGACCAATTGGACAGGCGCACCGGCACAATCGCAATGTCGAGCCGCACCGACAATTCGGCCAGAAACGCTTCGAGCCGATCCGCCTCGTGACCGGTCACAACCACGACACGCGTCACTCCGGCAAGCACTGCCTGGCGGATCGACAATTCAATGATTGGTACGCCGCACACCGGTGTCAAAGGCTTTGACGCCGAAATGGCACCAAGGCGGCTGCCAAAACCGGCCGCGATAATCAACGCATCCATGCGCTTTGAACCCCTAAAAGCCGCCCGTTTTACACGCGATGGAAAAGAGCGGCATTAGCATTTGCCAACACCGCCCTTAAAAACCGTTATACGTTAACCATGGCGATTCAGCCGTTTAACCAGCCGTCTGGCCGGATTATTCGGCCGCGAGTGCCGGCTCGGTGATGTATTCTTCGACCAGCTGCGCGGCGATGTCGTCGCTGAACTGCTGCGGCGGGTGCTTGCAGAAATAGGCCGACGGGCCGATCAGTGCGCCGCCTTCGCCGCGTTCGAGCGCCACTTTGCAGCAGCGGATCGCGTCCATCACGCAAGCGGCCGAGTTCGGGCTGTCTTCGACCGACAGGCGCAATTCGATGTTCATCGGCACATTGCCCCATTGCGTGCCTTCGAGCCGCAGAAAGCAAAGCTTGTTGTCTTTTTGCCATGGCACATAGTCCGACGGGCCGATGTGGATGTTTTCATCCGCCAGCCGCTGTGCCAGCATCGCCTGCACCGCTTCGGTTTTTGATACCTTTTTGCTACCCAGCCGCTGACGGTCGAGCATGTTCATGAAATCGGTGTTGCCGCCAGTGTTGAGCTGATAGGTTTTTTCAACCGTCACGCCGCGCGCGCCAAACAGGCTGGACAGCACGCGATGGACGATCGTCGCCCCAATCTGCGCCTTGATATCGTCACCGACGATCGGCAGGCGCTTGGCGCGAAAACGTGCTTCCCATTCGGGCGTGCTGGCGATGAACACCGGCATGCAGTTGACCACGGCCACGCCTGCTTCAAGAGCGGCTTCCATATAGAATTCAGTGGCTTCCTGCGATCCGACGGGCAGGAAGTTGAGCAGCACCTCGGTGCCGGTCGACTTTAGCGCGGCGACCATGTCGGCGTGCGTCGGTTCGGCGGCGTCGGCCATGATAAAGCCGCGTTCGCCCATTCCGGTCATGTGTTCGGCCACCCCATCGAGGATGCGGCCCATGATCACCTTGTTGCCGATTTGCGGCACATCGGCGTGAAACACGGTTGTACAATTGGGGCCGGCAAAGATGGCTTCGCCAATATCCTTGCCAACTTTGCGCGCATCAACATCGACGCCAAGCACAAATTCAACATCACCGGCGCCGTATCCACCAATCTGGTCGTGGATCAGGCCGCCTGCCGAATTGTTCTGACGATAGAAATACACACCCTGGACTAGCGAGCTGGCGCAGTTTCCTACACCGATCACCGCGACCTTGATTGCCTTCATGTAAGCACGTCCTCTTCGACAGGGCACCACTGCCGGATGGCTGTCATCAAAGTGCCTTAGTTTGCGAAATTATCCCGGAATGCAAGCGGAATCCCCAGACTGTCAAGCAAGCCCCGCAAAGGTGTGGGTTTCAACCGTAGATGGCGCAAGCGACCTAGACAACGTAAAGCGCCGTCCTAATGGGTGGCGAATCACCGGGTTGCATACCGGACTGCGTCATCGCATACAACGATTGGAGAGTACCGCAAGATGACTACGGCATCGGGGACCCCGTCATCGCAGACAAAAGCGGTAGAATCCCCGTCTGAAAAACTTATTCAGCGCCCGAACCGTCCGCGTGAGCTGCAGGATGCGCTCAACTATTATTTGTATCACCCATTGGCATGGCGGTTGGCGAGAGCGCTCGGGCCTACCCCGGTCACGCCGAACATGGTCTCGGTGGTCGGCGGGCTGTTCGTGGTGGCCGCAGGGATCGTGTACTGGCGCGGCCCGGTGTGGGGGCTCAATTGGCCGTGGTTCGCGCTGTGCGGCATGGTGCTGCACATGATATGGCATGTGGTGGACGGTGCCGACGGAGATCTGGCGCGGCTGACCGGGCGCAGTAGCCCGCTGGGCGAACTGATCGACGGGATATGCGACTATGCCAGCCATATCGTGTTGTATTGCCTGCTGGCGGTCATTCTGGCGCCGGCGCTCGGCTGGGGCTGGGCTTGGTTCTGGGCGCTGTTGGGCGGAGCCAGCCATATTGCCCAGGCCAATTTCGTCGAAGTGCAGCGCCGATTCTACCAATACTGGACATATGGCGTGCCCTGGCTGAACAACGCGGCGCAGGCTGATGCCGGGCTGTTCAAAGACGGAATGTTCGAGAATAGGCGCGGCATCTCGTGGATTTTGCGCGGGTTTGTGCTCGGCTATCTGCGGCTCGCCTCCGGGATGAGCCCCAATACGCTGACTATCGATGCGGCTGTCACCCGTGCAATTGCCGCCGATCGCGCGGGCGACGGCACCGAACTGGCACAAATCCGCGCTGTGGTGCAGCGCGAACAGCGGCCATTGCTGTTCATGCTGAAATTCCTCGGCCCAAATCCGCGGGCGATCGTGCTGGGCGTGGCAATGCTGATCGGTAGCCCACTGTGGTATTTTGTCTATCAGTCGCTGGCGCTGAATGCGCTGTTGTATGTCGCGGTGCGCCGCGAAGACGCAGCGGCTTTGCGTGTGGTCAGGCAGCTAAATCTGGCGCTTTGAGTGTTTTTGCGCGCCACAGCATCACCAGAACAGTCAACACCAGCAATTCGACCAGCGCCCAGACCAACCAGTGCGACCGGTTGTACAGCCACACGCCGATTGCCGGCGAGATGATATAAGCCGATCCGTTGACTGCGGCGACAATCCCTGCCGCCTGACCCTGTTCACCGGCTGACACGGCCAGGCTGGTGCCCGCAGTAAAGCCGGGTCGGAACAGCCCGAACCCCACTGAACAAATGGCAAAACCGGTGGCAATCGTCTGTAATTCCTGCCCCATCGCAACGGGCAGGGTACCTGTCGCAACCAGCGCCATGCCCAGGATCGTCGACATCCGCGGGCCCAGCCCCAGCATCGGAATCAGGCCCCATTGCGCCAGCAACATCGCGATCGCGCCGCACATCAGCACCAGACCGATGGGTCCGGCGGCGGCATCAGGCTGATGACGCAGACCCAGCCGATCGAGCAGCATAAAGCCGATCACGCCCAGCATGATCGATTGCGCCTGCCCACCCAGCGTGCCGGCGACCAGCCACTGCCGGATCCGCGAATCGCCCCAGCGCAAACGCGCGGTTGCCGGGCCGGTTTCGTCGTCGGCCTCCGCACCGGCGGCGGCGGGCCAGCCATCGGCATATTCGCCGAATGCTGGCGCGCGTTGCGCCGGGCCCTGGTCGGCCTGGTGATCGTGATTGCGGTATGGCGCATCATTTGGCAGGCGCCAGTGTAGCACCACCAAAACACCCAGCGCGCCCAGGGTAAACCCGACAAACGGGCCGATCAGGCCAATGCCGGGCAATATCAGCATTGGGGCGATCGCGGGTCCTAGTGCGGTGCCCAGGCCAAAGCTGGATGCGACCATCGACAGCGCTTTGGTGCGCCCGGCCCGGTTGGTGCGGCTGGCGACATAGGCCTGTACCGCAGGCGGCGCGGCCGACCCGAAGGCGCCGTACAACATGCGTGCGACTGCAAACAGCACGATCGCGTGAAGCCCGCTGACCAACCCGTGCAACCCCGCCAACAGCGCCGCGCCGCACAGCGCGAATGATAGTGCAAATGCGGCCAGCCCCAGCGCCATCATCGCTTTGCGCCCCAATTGGTCGGAACGGCGCGCCCAATACGGCGCCAGCAGCATCCACAGCAATGCCGACCATGAATAGGCCAGGGACACCCAGACATCGGCAATGCCCAGATGCGCGCCGATCGATGGCATCACCGATTGCATCGCGGTATTGCCCGCCGCGGTGATCAGCATGACCGCAAACAACAGCGACATGCGGCCAGATGGCAGACCGCTTGACAGATTTTGCGCGCCGGATTGTGCCTCACCATGATTGGGCGAGCCAAACCTGGATAGTGTGTTCATGGCCGTGGCCGCATTCTCAATCCCCGGTCGGCGAATCACTGGTCAAGTTGCAAAGCATCGGCCGCGCCAGCACCCTTTGCATTAGCCGATGCTTTGCAACTTGGCCCTGTGTCCCGGTAGGATGGCTGCAACGCGCTTGCAATGGGGCGCGGATTTTGCGACCGAGTATTGCCGTGGTCGCGTTTGAAGAACCAAAAGGTCCATTTCGAAAATGTCGCCGACACAATTTGCCGCCGAAGCCCTTCCCGCCCGTTTGAAGCGCAAAGCTCTGGTCCTGCTTGGTAAGGTCGGGCTTGGTAAGGTCGGGTTTGGGCCGATGGGCTTTTTTCTTAAAGGGTTTGTCAAAAATCCGGTGATGGTCGGCGCGATCGTGCCATCATCCAGGCGGACAATCCGGCGGGTGCTGGCGCCGCTCGATTGGGACAATTGCACGGTTTTTGTCGAATATGGCCCTGGCGTCGGCACGTTTTGTCAACCGGTGCTCGATCGATTGCGCCGCGATGGCAAGCTGATCGTGATCGACACCAATCCCGATTTCATCGCCTATCTGCAGGCAACGATCCGCGATTCGCGGTTTAGCGCCGTGCATGGTTCGGCCACCGAAGTTGACGCGATCGTCGCTGCGCACGGGTTCGACCATGCCGACTATGTGTTGTCGGGCTTGCCGTTCAGCACGCTGGACCCCGGGGTTGGCGCGGCAATCATGGCCGCCACACACAGCGTCTTGCGCCCCGGCGGCGCATTCTGCGTTTATCAGTATACCGTGCGGGCACGCACATTGATGGGCGCGTATTTCCCGCGCATCGACAAGGGCTTCGAACCGGTCAATATCCCGCCTTGCGTAATCAGCTGGGGCTGGAAGGATTGAGCACGGGCGGTATCGGCCCCAGTTGCTGATAGGCCGAGGCCACGATTGCGGAAAAATATGTATAACCCGTGGCAACCAGCACGCCGGCGATCACCTGGCTGACCATGCGCTGCACTTCGGGCTGGTTCACATTGGCGAGCGCCGCACCGGTAAAAATCATTACCAATCCGTACACGACTACAAACAGCGTCAGCGCGGGGGCAAAATACAGCACCATGCCGATGAAATGCCCGCGTGACCGCGCAAGACCGGCGATAATCGCGCGAATGGGATTGTGCAGCCGTTGCGTGACCATTTCAGGCCCGATCAATAGCACCCGGGTCAGCGGATAGACCATCACCAGCAGTGAAATTATCGCTGCAATTGCCTGCGGCATAATCACCGCCAGCCCGCCCAGCACCGTCACCCACAGCACCGACAGTGCCAGCGCGGTCAGCACTTGCGCGACCAGGTAACTGGGGAACAGCCGCAGCGCCAGAACCATTGCCGCGCCCACCGTAGGACGGTCGCGATCGAGCAAAGTCGCCAGGATCGTCATATATCCGACCAGCATCGGCAGCGACAGCGGTAGCGCGATCGGAGCGGCTGCGGTGTAAAACTTGGTCAGCACATCGGCCATCTGCTGTTGGTTCATACCCTGGGTCAGCTGCGGCACGGGCAGCACCAGCGCCGCGATCAGCATCGGCAGCAGGAAAAACACGCCGGAAATCGCCACCAGCATGTCGCGATTGGCCCAGACCATGCGCCGTGCGTTTTGCCATGCGGCGCTGCTATCCAGGATAACCACAGTTCAATACCTCGTTCGATGCCGCAAATTTCCGCCCGCTGGTGGATCGGCTTTAAGGCTCTGTAGTGCATCGGCATGACCAGAGGGAACCGGTTTTCGCAAACGCCCCTTGCATGGCGCACTGGGCGAGGCCAAGTGCTGCATTGTGACCGACACAATGACCAAAGGGGCCGCGCAAGGGGATATCGAGATCCGCATTGCATCCGCGCGCGTGCCCTACCGCGATGCGTTGGCCGAGATGACGGCGCGCAACGCCGCGATTGGCGA
>JAYTHT010000014.1:0-20266 GCA_043732365.1 Novosphingobium sp.
TCGTGAAACCGCACAATCATGGCAGGTAGGACATGGCTGTTTTCCGGATGAAAATTATCGCCCGGGCCATACAGGTTGGTCGGCATCACGCTGCGATAATCGGTGGCATGCTGACGGTTATAGCTTTCGCACAGCTTGATCCCCGCGATCTTGGCGATCGCATAGGGTTCATTGGTCGGCTCCAGCACACCGGTCAGCAGTGCATCTTCGCGCATCGGTTGCGGCGCCGCTCGCGGGTAAATGCAGGACGATCCCAATTGCAACAGGCGCTGCACCCCGGCGACATACGCCTGGTGGATCACATTGCATTGGATCATCATATTTTCGTATATAAAATCAGCGGGATAGGTGTTGTTGGCGTGGATCCCACCGACTTTAGCGGCGGCCAGAATCACCGCATCGGGGCGTTCGGCAGCGAAAAAAGCCGCCACCGCTGCCTGGCTGGTCAGATCAAGTTCGGCGCGGGTGCGCGTGATGATCTCGGTCCCGCGACGCCCGGACAGCTGGCGCACAATCGCGCCTCCCACCATGCCGCGATGTCCGGCAACGAAAATCCGCATGGGGCGCTCCTGCTTCGTCATCAACCTTCCAGCGAAACAGGCAGATCAAAGCCATGCAGTTTGAGCAAGGCATGACGCTTGGCAGCGATCAGATCGGCGGCCACCATCTCTTCGCACATGTCCTGCGCGGTAATCTGCGGCACCCAGCCGAGTTTGTCCTTGGCCCGGGTGGGGTCGCCCAACAGCGTTTCGACCTCGGCCGGGCGGAAATAGCGGGCATCGACGCGCACGATCACGTCGCCAGGTTTTACCGACGGCGCATCGGCGCCGGAAATCGCCTCGACCACGCCGATTTCATCAACTCCGACGCCTTCAAACCGCAATGTGATGCCCAGATGCGCCGCCGACCAGATGATGAATTCGCGCACCGAATATTGTTTGCCCGTGGCGATCACGAAATCCTCGGCCACGTCCTGCTGCAACATCATCCACTGCATCCGGACATAGTCCTTGGCATGGCCCCAGTCGCGCAAGCTGTCGATATTGCCCATGTACAGGCAGGGTTCGAGCCCCTGGGCGATATTGGTCAACCCGCGCGTGACCTTGCGCGTCACAAATGTTTCGCCGCGCCGGGGGCTTTCGTGGTTGAACAGTACGCCGTTGCACGCATACAGCCCGTACGCCTCACGGTAATTGACCGTGATCCAATAGGCATAGAGCTTGGCCACGGCATAGGGCGATCGCGGATAGAACGGCGTGGTTTCGCGCTGCGGCGTTTCCTGCACCAAACCGTAAAGTTCGGATGTCGAAGCCTGGTAAAACCGGGTTTTGCGTTCAAGCCCGAGCAAGCGGATGGCCTCCAGCAGGCGTAACGCGCCCAGCCCATCGACATCCGCGGTGTATTCGGGCGCTTCAAAGCTGACCGCGACATGGCTTTGTGCGCCCAGGTTATAAATTTCGTCGGGCTGAATCTGCTGAATCAGGCGCGTCAGGTTGGATGTATCGGACAAGTCGCCATAATGCAGTTTCAGCTTTGGCTGCACTTCGTGCGGGTCCTGATAAATATGATCGATGCGCTGCGTGTTGAACAGCGACGCGCGCCGCTTGATACCATGGACTTCATAGCCTTTTTCCAGCAGCAATTCTGCAAGATAGGAACCATCCTGGCCGGTCACGCCAGTTATCAGGGCAACTTTACGATCGGACAAGCGAAACTCCATAATTCAATACGCGGCGCGTTTTGCCCATTAACAGCAAAGCACGCAAGGCGGGAATAATCCGGGCCGTTACCGGCCTTTGCCCTGAACTCAAGCTGGTAGTACTGGATGCCAAAGCTTAGCATTTCGATCGATATTCCGCGATATATGCCGCAAACCTTTGTTCCGCAAGCCTATGCTGCACCGCAACATTTCTTGTCGCAAAGCCCGCGCCATGTCAAGCGCAACGACCGCTGGCTGCCATTGTCGGTGTAGAGTTGGGCACACAGCCTTGCCCCCTTGCCTCGCACGGCTGGCCGGTCCAGAACCACATTCATGGCAGAACAGGATCCGCCAATCCCCTTTGCCCCCGGTGGATTGGACTATGAGCCCGGCGGCGATGCGGCTTTTTTGAGCGACGTTGCCCTGCGTCGGCAACAGGTGCGCCTCCAATCGATGATCGTGCTGTTGTTGATGGCCGGGCTGGCGCTCGCGCTGCCGTTCATCTTGTCGCTGTGCGCGGTCGTCGTACAGCCACCGGTCACTGCGCTGATCCTGTCGATCGTGTTATCGCCGCTGGCAGACCGGCTAACGCGCATCGGATTGCCCAACACGCTCGCTTCGCTCCTGGCGATCGTGGTGATGGTCGGCGTGATCGGGATTGCGCTCGCGGTCATATTGCAACCGGCGTTCGACATGGTCGATCAAGTGCCGGCGATGGCGCGTGAAATTGCCAGGCGCTTTGCGCAATTGCGCGAAAACTTTGCCTGGGTGGGCGAATTCAATCGGCAGATCACGCATCTGGGCGGACCCCTGATCGGCCCGCAGGCGCGCGTTGTCGCGCTGGCCGAGCCGTCGGTGATCGAACAGTTGGCGCTAGCCACGCCCAGCGTCGCGCTGGAAGTGTTGCTGACGATCCTGATGACCTTTTTCATGATCGAATCGCGCATCCGCATGCGGCGACGGCTGCTGGTGGAACGCGCCAATTTCTCGTCTTCGGTCCGCATAGCGCGGGTCATGCGCGATGTGCAGGACCGGGTGGCGAGCTACATTCTGACCGTCGCGCAGATCAATCTCGGGATTGGACTGATCGTTTATGCAGGTGCGCGCTATTTCGGGTTTGCAGCGCCGGTGATGTGGGGCGGACTGGCGTTCGTGCTCAATTTTGTGCCCTATATGGGCCCGCTGACGATGGTCGGCCTGCTCTCGCTGGTCGGGCTGGGCACGGCGAACACGGTGGCGCTGGGGCTCATCCCGGCGCTGTCATTCCTGGCGCTGCATGCGTTGGAAGCGAATGTGGTCACGCCGTCGATCCTGGGCGCGCGGTTTACGCTGAACCCGGTGTCGATCCTGATTTCATTCAGCTTTTTCACATGGGTCTGGGGCGTGCTCGGCGCGCTGTTATCTGTGCCGATCCTGCTCACATTTTCGGCGCTGATCGATCACCTGGGCCGCCCCAATCTCGTCGGCTTTCTGTTTGGCGAACCCCTGTTCGAACCCGGACGGCTGCGCGATCCCGGCGAAATCGTCCCGGATGAACCGTAATTTTCACGGCGCCTAAAATGCCGCGGCGGGACGCTCGGCCCCGGGACGCAACCGGAATCTGTTTTTGTGACACCTGGCAGCGTATTGGAACTTCTCGTTGGAAAACCCATTTACAAACCGTACACGCGTGGGCCGCATGCGCAAAAAGCGATGTTTTCAATACGGTCCCAACGCCTCCTCCTCCTCATCTCTTCCCCACACAATCCCCACGGAGCAAACATGGCCATTATCCTTTCCCCGCTGCCTTATGCAGATGACGCACTCGCGCCGGTGATTTCGGCGACAACGTTGCAGACCCACCATGGCAAACATCACCGCGCCTATGTCGACAAGACCAACGCCGCGACCGCCGGCACCGACCTTGCCGATGCAAGCCTGGAAGACATCGTCGCCGCCGCCGTCACCACCGGCAACAAGGGCCTGTTCAATAACAGCGCGCAGACCTGGAACCACGGTTTCTATTGGCAGAGCCTGAGCCCTGTGGCGCAGACGCCATCGGGCGACCTGGCCACCGCAATCGATGCCGCGTTCGGATCGCTCGACGCGCTAAAGGCCGAACTGGTCGCCCAGGGTACCGCGCATTTCGCATCGGGCTGGGTCTGGCTGGTGGCCAAGGATGGCAAATTGTCGGTCGAACAGACGCACGACGCGGCCAGCTATGCCGACTTGTCCGGCGTGCCCGTGCTGGTGGTCGACTTGTGGGAACACGCCTATTACCTCGACCACAAGAACGTGCGCCCCGAATACCTGAAGCACGTCACCGAAGGCCACCTGAACTGGGACTTCGCGGGCAAAAATTTCGCAAGCGGCACGCTCTGGACGTACCCATCGGCATAATTGCCATCCATCGGTGCCTGGGATTATATCCCCGGGCACCGGTCAGGCACTACGCGCGAAACGATCGACCGCCGCCGTAACCGCGACGTCAAATGTCACATTGCCCAGTGTGCGCATCAAATCGGGCACGACTTCGACCGCGACCAACAGCGCCAATGGCGCAACCGGCACGCCCATCGCCAGCGCGATCGGGCCCACGGATGCGATAAAGCTGATCGTGCCGGGCAGGCTGACCGAACTGAGCGATACCAGGATCGCCATTACAAAGCCCGACGCCATTGTCCCGGCGGTCAGCGGCACACCGTACCAATGCGCCACATAGACGACGACGGCCAGGTTCATCGCCGGGCTGGTCGCACGAAACAGCGCCACCGCCAGCGGCAGCACGAATTCGGCGGTCGCGGGGCGCAACCCCAGCCGTTCGCAAGCGCCCAGCATCGTTGGCAGCGACGCGAGAGAGCTCTGCGTCGACAGCGCAAACACTTGCACCGGAACGAGATTACGAACAAACCGCCCCAGCGGCTGGCGCGCGACCAGTGCGGCAAAGGGATAAGCCGCCAGCCACACCACCGCCCCCGACGCGGTCACTATGACGATATAATGCGCCAGCGCGCCCACCGCCGCCGTCCCGCTTTTGGCCGCCACCGTCATGCTGAGCGCAAGCACGCCGATCGGCGCCAGAGCCAGCACCCACCCGATTACGACCAGCATCGCGCCCGCGATCGAGGCAAAGAACAGCGCGATCAAATCACGTTGCGTCGGCACCAGCCGCGTCACCGCCAGGGCAAACACCGTCATGAACAGGATCAGCGGCAGCATATGATCGTTGGCGGCGGCATCGATCACATTGGCCGGTACGATCGATCGCAAATAGTCGGCAATCCCGGGCAGCGCCGCCGGGATATTGCCGCCCAGGCTGGCGCGCCCCAGACTGGCACTTCCCAGACTGGCACTCAGGGCCGCCGCTGCGCCGGCGGGCACCGGAAATAACGTCAGCAGCAGCGTCGGCACGGTCAGCGCCACCAGTCCGGCAAACGCCAGCACCGCGATAAACCAGCCCAGGCTGCGCCGTGCCATGCCCCCGGCGCTGGCGGTGCGCACCGTCTGAAACACGCCGGTAAAGATCAACGCTGTGACCAGCGGCACAATCGTCGCCTGCAACGCGCGCAGCCACAATTCGCCCACTGGCCCGGCCACCGCCAACACGCCCGGCATCGCGCCGGGCGCGACAAAGGCCAGCACTAGCCCACCACCCAGCCCGATGATCAGCGCGGCAAATGTCCACCCCGCCGGCACTTGCGCGATCGGCGGCAGCACGAGCCCGCCAGCACCAAAGCTGTCGCCAGTGCTGGTTTGATCACCAGACCTGGCGCTATCGGTGGTCGATGCGAGAGGCGCGTTGCCTTGGGCGTCCGGTTGGTTCATGCGCTGGTTAGCTTAGTCGTGTATGACGCGCTGGCAACCGCATCAATTCTGGTGGCGCACCTCGTGCATCCACCACCACGACGACAAAAGGGTTCGAGCATGGGTCGCAAGTTCTTTGGCACCGATGGCATCAGGGGCCGTACCAATGCGGGCGTGATGACCGCCGCCACCGCGATGAAAGTCGGCCAGGCCGCAGGCACCTATTTTCAGCGCGGCGAACACCGTCACCGGGTGGTGATCGGCAAAGACACGCGCCTGTCGGGCTATATGCTCGAAAACGCAATGACCGCCGGGTTTACCAGCGTGGGCATGGATGTCGTGCTGCTCGGGCCGATGCCGACCCCTGCGATCGCGCTTTTGACTCGCGAAATGCGCGCCGATGTCGGCGTGATGATTTCGGCCAGCCACAATCCGTTTGAAGACAACGGCATCAAGTTGTTCGGTCCCGACGGTTACAAACTGTCGGATGATGCCGAACTGGCGATCGAGGCGATGCTCGAGGACGAATTGCCGCTCGCCGATGCCGAAGCGGTCGGCCGCGCGCGCCGGATCGAAGACGCGCGCGGTCGCTATATCCACGCGGTCAAGGCCAGCCTGCCGCACGATGTCCGGCTCGACGGCCTGCGCATCGTGCTCGATTGCGCCAATGGCGCGGCGTATCAGGTCGCGCCATCGGTGCTGTGGGAACTGGGCGCCGAAGTGATTGCGATCGGTGTCGAACCCAACGGCAAGAATATCAACCTGAACGTCGGATCGACGCACCTCGATGCGATCAAGGCCAAAGTGCGCGAAGTACGCGCCGATATCGGCATCGCGCTTGATGGCGATGCCGACCGCCTGATCGTGGTCGATGAAAAGAGCCACACTGTCGATGGCGACCAGATCATGGCGCTGATCGGCAGCCGCCTGGCCGAACAGGGCCAATTGCGCGGCGGCGGCGTGGTGGCCACGGTGATGTCAAACCTGGGTCTCGAACGATTTCTGAATTCACGCGGGATCGCGCTGATTCGCACCGCAGTGGGCGACCGCCACGTGCTCGAAGCGATGCGCGAAGGCGATTACAATGTTGGCGGCGAACAGTCGGGCCACATGATCCTGACCGACCACAGCACGACCGGCGATGGCACGATTGCCGCGCTGCAAGTGCTGTCGGCGCTGGTCGCCAGCGGCAAACCGGCCAGCGAAACGCTGCATCTGTTTGACCCGGTGCCCCAATTGTTGCGCAATGTCCGGTTTGCCGGCGGCAAACCACTGGAGGACGAAAAAGTCATGGCGGTAATCGCGCAGGCCGAGGCCGAACTGGTCGACAAAGGCCGGC
This sequence comes from Novosphingobium sp., assembly GCA_043732365.1. Lineage (GTDB taxonomy): Bacteria > Pseudomonadota > Alphaproteobacteria > Sphingomonadales > Sphingomonadaceae > Novosphingobium. The sequence goes on from JAYTHT010000014.1 coordinate 6,822, forward strand.
TGGTGATCCGTCCATCGGGCACCGAGCCCGTAATCCGCGTGATGGCCGAAGGCGATGACGCCAACCAGGTCGCCGCCGTCGTCGAACGCATCTGTGCAGCGGTGCGCAAGGCGGCCTGACCGGAACGCGCCAAAAAGGAAACCAGCCATGCTCGAAATGCGTCCCGATTGCGAAAAGTGCGGCGTGGATTGCCCGGCCGAGGCGCCCGGCGCGTTCATCTGTTCGTATGAATGCACGTTTTGTGCGGGCTGTGCCGAGGACCTCGATGACCGCTGCCCCAATTGCGGGGGCGAACTGACCGACCGGCCCACGCGCGCAAAACCACTGCACGCAAAAAACCCGCCTTCGACCGTGCGGCATTTTCATCCGTGATGATGCGGGTCATGGCGTTGCTGTTGCTGGCCAGCAGCTCCGGTGTCATGGCCCAATCGTCTGACAATCAGGCAGTTGACGATCTCGAACGCGATGACAACCTGGCGTTGTCGGTCGCGTGGCGCCTGCAAGTGGGCAACGAGCGGTTTTGCCGCCACGTGGCGCGCCAGACCGGTATCCAGCTGGAAGACACCGCCGTCTATGGCGATCCGGCGCTCGCGCGCAGCACGTATGGCCTGTCGGGCGATATTTACATTGGTGCGCTCGCCGCGAATGCACCGGGCGCCAATGCCGGGCTGTCGGTCAACACCACGATCATCGCGATCGACGGTCAGGCGCTGTCCGCGCTACCTGCGCCCGCACGCAGCGATCCGTTTACGCGGTGGCATCTGGCACAGGCGATGCTCGACGATGCCGCCGCGCGCGATGGCGTGGTTGATCTGACCCTGTTCGATCATCGCGTGATTCACATCACGGCAGTGCCTGCCTGCCGGGTCATGGTCAAAGTCGATGACCAGCAAAACTATGCCAGCGCCAACCGCGATGAAATCCGCCTCGGCCGCCATTACCTCGATGCGGCGCACGGCGATCCGACGCTGATCGCCGCGCTGATCGCGCACGAAATGGCACACACAGTGCTCGATCACCAATCCCGGATCGAGGCCAGCCACAAATCGCTCGCCGTTGTGCGCCGCACCGAACACGAGGCCGACCGGCTGTCAGTGTGGCTGCTCGCCAATGCCGGCTACCCGCCCGAGGCGGCGATTGCATTGCAAAGAACCGTTATCGCCCACCTGATCGGCCCATTCAGTATCGACCCGACCCACGGCGGCTGGCGCAGCCGGGCCAGCCGGATCGAGCGCGAAATCGCCACTTTGAAAACCGCACCCGACACCGACTGGCCACACCGATTTGTGCCCGAACCTGATTAGTCACCGGTTTCCAGCGCATAGAAATCGACGATCCGGGCCCAGCCCTCCGTCGCCGTTTCGACGCGGTGAAACAGGTCAAGATCGGCGGCCGCGATCAGGCCTTCCTCGGCAATCGCGTTGAAATTGATCACGCGATCCCAATAATCGCCGCCAAACAGCAGGATCGGGATCGGCTGCATCTTTCCCGTCTGGATCAGTGTCAGCAGCTCAAAGAATTCGTCAAACGTGCCAAATCCACCGGGAAACACCGCGACCGCGCGCGCGCGTAACAAAAAATGCATTTTGCGCAGCGCGAAATAGTGAAACTGAAACGACAGATGCGGCGTCACATAGCGGTTGGGCGCCTGTTCGTGTTGCAGCGTGATGTTCAGCCCGATGGTTTCCCCCCCGGCCTCTGCCGCGCCGCGGTTGGCCGCCTCCATGATCGATGGGCCACCGCCCGAACAGACCACGAAATGGCGCTTGCCCTTGTCCAGCGTGTTGCCGCCAATGACGTTGGCTTTCGCGGCCAGCGCGCCAAGCTGGCGCGCCTCCTCATAATATCTGGACTTGGCGACCAGCCGTTCGGCGATCGCGCGGGCGGCTGGCGTGGTCGCGGCATCGAGCGTTGCCTGCGCCTTGTCCGGCGCAGGTATCCGCGCGGATCCGTATATCACCAGCGTCGAGGCAATCCCCGCCTCATCCAGCAACATCTCGGTCTTGAGCAGTTCGAGCTGAAACCGCACCGGGCGTAATTCCTGCCGCAACAGAAAGTCGGTGTCGCGAAACGCCAGTTGATACGCGGGGTCTCGTTGTTGGGGCGATGCGTGCGCATGGCTTTCGACAAAGCTGGCTTCTTGTTCGGCCTGGTAAAACCGCTGATGCGACAGTCCTGCCGACGGATATGTGTTTTCGTCCATGCCGCCCTATTTGCCGCCCGCGCGCCAATGCGCAAGATCCCTTGGAGTCTGATTGCGAAACGCGCGAAAGAGCGAGTTTCGGCTCAGATATTACCGGGCAGGATCAGTGCGACTGCCGTTTTTCCAGTTTGCGAGCGAGCGTGCGGCGATGCATGCCCAAACGCCGCGCGGTTTCGGAAACGTTGAAATCGCATTCGACCAGCGCGGCATTGATATATTCCCATTCGACCGTCTTGATCGAACTCTTGCGCGCATCGACCGGCACCGATGGATCGCCGACTGCGCGGCCAAATGCTTCCTCGATGTCGTCGGTGTTGGCGGGTTTGGCCAGGTAATGGCTGGCACCCAGCTTGATCGCCTCCACTGCGGTGGCGATGCTGGCAAACCCGGTCAGCACGACAATGCGCAAATCGGGGCTCGCTGCGCGCAGCATCGGCACGCATGTCAGGCCCGACGCATTGCCCAGTTTCAGGTCGACCACTGCATAGTCAAACCGCGCGGTGATCAACAGCGTGGCCAGATCTTCGGGACTGGCGACATGATCGACGATATAACCGCGCCTTTCAAAACTGCGCCGCAAAGTCCGGGCAAACGCAGGATCGTCCTCGATGATCACCAGCCGGGGCAGCTCAGTCATGCGCCGGTTCTCGCCGCGCTCGTGTTGAGCGGGATCGACAGGCGCACTTCGGCGCCGCCTTCGTTGCGGTTGCGCACAGTGACTTCGCCGCCCAGTTTGCGCACCGCGTTGAATACCAGAAACAGCCCGAGCCCCCCGCCGGGTCGGCCTTTGGTCGAGGTATAGGGCCGCCCGATCCGCGCCAGCATGTCGTCGGAAAACCCCGGGCCGCGATCTTGGAATGTCAGGATCAGATGCTGCGCGGCGATCCCCGCGATGATTTCGACATAATCGGGCGAGACGTCGAGCGCGTTGTCGATGACATTGCTGATCACCTGGCGCAGCGCCGGGTCCGACACAATCGTCGCGTCCTGGTCGATCCGGTTGGTCAGGCGCACAGCGCCGTCGCTGCGCGCGCTCCATTCGCCGGCTATGTCACGCACGAAGGCATCGGCGGTCGTCACGCAGGGGTTTTCGCCGCGCGCCTCGCCTGCCGACAGCAATATGCCGCTGACGATCGCTTTGCAGCGCAGCAGTTCGGTTTCCATGTCGTGCAAGTCTTCGACCAGATCGGGCGCGGCGGCAAAGGCGGGGTGTTTGAACCAGTCGCGCACCAGCACTGCCATCGTCGCCATTGGCGTGCCCAATTCATGCGCCGCGCCCGATGCGAGCAGGCCCATGCGCACGATATGATCCTCTTCCACCGCGCGCTGGCGCATCCGGGTCAGTGCGGCATCGCTGTGGCGCCGGTTGGAATCGATACGGATCACAAAAAATACCAGCAGCACCGCAATCAGCACAAAGCTGACATAGCTGCCCTCCAAGTATAGCCGCAGCGGATCGGCGCGCAATTGCGGTGGCAGGCCCAGCGGCACAAATGCAAACGACAACAGCGTAACCGACAGCACCGTCACGCCCGCGATGATCCAGCTACGGCGTGTCGGCAGCACAATTGCACCAATCACAATCTGCAACAGAAACAAAAAGGTAAACGGGTTGGTCGTGCCCCCGCTCAGGTACAATTGCCAGGTCAACGCGATCGCATCGAGCATCAGCGCGCCAATCAGTTCAAGATAGCTGTACCCCGTCCGCCCCCGCGCCATAACCATGGTCACGCCATTGACGAGCGCGAGCAGCGCCGAGATTGCTGCCAAAGGCAGCAGCGGCAGCGCAATTCCCAGCACCCGGCTTGCAAACCAGATCGTGATCAACTGGCCCACGACCGCCATCCAGCGCAATTGAATCAATAGCGCCATATTGCCCGCGCTGGCTGCGGGATAGACCGGTGGGGGGAATAAAGGATCGGTCGCCATCACGATCCGCGTGCTACCACAACAGCACCGCCCAGCGCCATCAGGCCCAAAGTGAACCACGTCAGCGCATATGCAAGATGATTGTTGGGAAAGGCAATAATGGTCAACCCGTTCACTGGCTGATCCCCGCTCGCGGGTTGGCCCCCGCGCACTGGCCGATCAGGGCCCGGCGCGCCCGAAGCAGGCGTTTGCACCCAACTGTCGATAAACAGGCGCGGGTCGGTCGGTACCCCGCGCCGTGCCGCGATGGCCGCAATGTCGCGCGAATACCAGCGATCCTGTGCAGGATGATTGGCGCGCAGCAAGGTGCCACCCGGCTCGGTCGGGCGCAACAGCCCCTCGATATGTACCAGCCCAGCCGGAACGGCGCGCCGTGCCACGTCGATCTTACTGCCTTGAGGCAGGAAACCGAGATTGATCATTACCGGGCTGCCCCGATCTCCCACCAGCGGCACAAGGTCCCAATACCCTGTACCAAGTACCGACGTGCCGGTGACCAGCGTTGTACCTTTAGCCACGAAATGCCCGGTCATGGCGACGCGGTGATACGTCAGCGGCGTCAGATCGCCCGTAGGCAGCGCGGCCGCATCGATCGGCGCAGCATGGACGGCCAGTTCGGTCTGCGCAATCAGCCGGTTCTTCCACGCCAGCCGCCGCACCTGCCACACGCCCAGCCCCGCAAACACCAAGGCCAGCGCCAGCAAAACCAGCGCAGCCTTGCGCATCAGGGTTGCTCGTGCATGCCCGGCATCGGCATCATGTTGTGGTTCAGATGGTACATCACCCACAGCGACCCCGACAGCACAATGCCCACGACGATTAGCGTAAACACAAGCGCGAGGAAATTCCACCCACCTTGCGATTTGGTATTCATGTGTAGAAAATAGATCATGTGCACAATGATTTGCGCCACGGCAAACGCCGCGATCACCAGCCCGGTCAGCGTCTTGTCGCCCTGCGCGCCCGTCATCACCAGCCAGAACGGGATCACGGTCAGCACGACCGACAGCGCAAACCCGATGCCGTATTCTTTCAGCGCGAAATGCGGCACGTCATCATGCGGGTTGGCCGCGTGATGCAATTTGGCCGATTCATGCGGGTTGGTCGGCGTAGCACTCATCGCAAGGACCCCAGAAGATAGACAAAGGTAAATACACCCACCCAGATCAAATCGAGAAAGTGCCAGAACAAGGAAAGGCACAGCAAACGGCGCTTGTTCGCCTCGGTCAAGCCGTGCGCGGCCAGTTGCACAAACAGCGTGATCAGCCAGATCAGGCCGAATGTCACATGCAGCCCGTGCGTGCCCACCAAAGTAAAGAACGCCGACAAGAATGCGCTGCGCTGCGGCGTTGCGCCTTCGCCGATCAGATGCGAAAATTCATACAGTTCGATCGACAGGAACGCTGCGCCAAACAGCGCGGTCAGCACCAGCCAGGTTTGAACTTCGCGCACGCGGCCGCGCTGCATGCCGATCATCGCAAAACCATATGTCATCGATGAACACAGCAGCATTGCGGTGTTCATCGCCACCAGCGGCAGTTCGAACACATCCTTTGGCCCTGGCCCTGCCGCATAATTGCTGCCCAGCACGCCGAAGGCGGCAAACAAAATGGCAAAGATCAGGCAATCGCTCATCAGGTATACCCAGAAACCGAGCAGAGTGCTGCCGCCTTCGGGATGGTCGTGTTCGTCCAATTCGTAATAATGACCAGTCAGATCGGGACCAGTCGGGCCGATTGCCGAGGATGGCGCTGTGGTCATGACACTGCGCTCCCTTCGACCATGGCCAATTGCCGGGTGCGCGCGGCCTCGGTCGCGGCCACCACGTCAGCCGAAATGTGGTAAGACCGGTCATACGTGAATGTGTGCGCGATCGCGGTGACCAGCAGTGCGGCCAGTCCGCCAATCGCCAACCACCAGATGTGCCACACCATCGCAAACCCAAACACCAGGCTGATCCCAGCCAGGAAAATCCCGGCAGCGGTATTTTTGGGCATGTGGATCGAGCGAAAACCTCCGGTCGGACGCAGCGCGCCCGCGCGCTTCATATCATCCCACGCGTCAAGGTCGTGGACAATCGGCGTAAACGCAAAGTTGTATTCGGGTGGCGGCGAACTGGTCGCCCATTCCAGCGTGCGCCCGCCCCACGGATCGCCGCTCTCATCTCGCAGTTGTTCGCGCCGCACGATCGACACGCCGATTTGCGTCAGCAATGCCGCGATCCCGCATGCGATCAGCGCCGCGCCGCACGCTGCGACGACGAAAAACGGCTGCAGACTGGCATCGTCAAACACCCGCATCCGGCGCGTCACGCCCATCAGGCCCAAGATATATAGCGGGGAGAATGCCAGCCAGAACCCGGGGACCCAGCACCAGAAACTGACTTTTCCCCAGAACACATCGAGCTTGAACCCGAACGCCTTTGGCCACCAGAAATTGATCGCGGCAAACAACCCGAACAAGACTCCGCCGATGATCACGTTGTGGAAATGCGCGACCAGAAACAACGAGTTATGCAACACGAAGTCCGCCGGAGGTATCGCCAGCATCACCCCGGTCATCCCGCCGATCACAAAAGTCAGCATGAATGCGACAGTCCACATCATCGGCAATTCAAAGCGGATGCGGCCACGGTACATCGTGAACAGCCAGTTGAACATTTTGGCGCCGGTCGGGATCGAAATGATCATTGTGGTGATGCCAAAGAAGCTGTTCACACTGGCGCCCGACCCCATCGTGAAGAAATGGTGTAACCACACGATGTACGACAGGATCGTGATGACGATCGTGGCATAGACCATCGAGGTATAGCCGAACAGCCGCTTGGCGCTAAAGGTTGAAGTCACTTCGGAATAAACGCCGAATATCGGCAGGATCAGGATGTAGACTTCGGGATGGCCCCAGATCCAGATGAGATTGACGTACATCATTGCGTTGCCACCAAGCTCGTTGGTGAAGAAATTGGTGCCGACATAACGATCCAGGCTGAGCAGCGTCAGGACTGCGGTCAACACCGGAAACGACGCGACGATCAACACATTGGTGCATAGCGCGGTCCACGTGAAAATCGGCATGCGCATCATGGTCATGCCCGGCGCACGCATTTTTATGATCGTCGCGATCAGGTTTATTCCCGACAGCGTTGTCCCGACACCCGCAATCTGTAGCGACCAGATGTAATAATCGACCCCGACGCCCGGGCTGTAGGCCAGTCCCGACAGCGGCGGATACGCCAGCCAGCCGGTGCTTGCGAATTCGCCGATAAATAGCGATGCCATGACCAGTACCGCGCCCGATGCCGTCATCCAGAAGCTGAAATTGTTGAGGAACGGGAAACTGACATCGCGCGCACCGATCTGCAACGGCACGACAAAGTTCATCAATCCGGTAATAAACGGCATCGCCACGAAAAAAATCATGATCACGCCATGCGCGGTAAACACCTGGTCATAATGGTGCGCGGGAAACGGCCCGTCGTTCCCATTGAACGCCACCGCCTGTTGAACGCGCATGATGATCGCATCGGAAAACCCGCGCAAAAACATCACGAGGCCCAGCACCATATACATCACGCCGATTTTTTTGTGGTCGACGCTGGTAAACCATTCGCGCCACAGATAGCTCCAGACGCGAAACCACGTCAGCACGGCGAACAGTGTCAGCCCGCCCAGCGCCACCACCACGAATGTGGCGACCACGACAGGTTCGTGCAACGGCAGCGCGTCTAGCGTGAGGCGACCAAGCAAAGGAGACCAAGGCTGGACAGGATTTAACATGGATCAGTATCCGATTATCAGGAAAGGGTACGCACGCGGGTGGTTGATCTGAAATTCGCTCCATCTGGCAGCCTGATGGGCAGCGAAGTTCAAATCTTCAAACCACATTAAAATCGTATATTTGCTAGCGCGGCTCATGATTCAAAAGGTCCCGCAGACCGGTGATTCAGGGATGGTGAATTTGAACTTCGGGTCGCCAGCGCAGAATTGTCGCGGGCAACTGCATCACGCAGTGGCCGGCTGGGGGAACACCAGTCGCGCACGAAATGGCGCAAGCCGGCGTCGACAAAGCCCGGCGTGACACTGACCACTTGCTCGTGGCCCTGCCGGTCATGGGTCAGCGCCGCCACGTTCAGCAGCCCGGACTTGCCCGTGCCGCCTTGCGCATCGATCGCCGCCATTACGCCGCTGCACATCTGGCCCGGGCGCACGCACATATTGACAACCGCGTCGAACAGGCGGGGTGCGACCGTCGCGTAATGGATCACCGGGACTGCCTCGCTGGGCTGGTCAAGCATCAGATAGGTCGCACTGTCGAGTGTGGCAGGCGTCTGTTTGACACCTTTGACCCAGGCCGCGAATGCATCGGGCGACACGCTGCGCGCGGCAAAATGCATCTGGCTGAACCCGGCGCCACTGTAGTTGGACGAGATGCCCTTGAAATTACCGGGTTTGTTAAACACCGCGTTCAGCGTCGTTGCCATCCCCGGCATGGCGTAAATCTGTCCGGCAAGCGCGGGGATATAAAACGAATTCATCACCGTCGACGATGTGATGTGAAACCGCACCGGGCGATTGACGGGCAGGACCAGTTCATTGACGGTGGCGATATTCTGCCCCGGATAGATAAACAGCCATTTCCAGTCGAGTGCGACCACATCGACATCGATCGGCACGGTTCCCGGCGCAATCGCGTGAGTCGCATCGATCCGGTCGAGCGGCCGATAGGGATCGAGCAGATGCGTGGCGAGCCAGGTAATTGATCCCAGCGCGATCACGATCATCAATGGCGCGGACCAGATCACCAGTTCCAGCTTTGTCGAATGGTGCCATTCGGGCTCGTAAACCGCCTCGGTATTGGCCACCCGATAGCGCCAGGCAAACAGCACGGTCAGGAACATCACCGGCACGATGATCAGCAGCAGCAGCCCTGTCGAGATCAGGACGAGATCGGCCTGTTGGCGCGCAATGTCGCCCGCTGGATTGAGCACGACCGCGTTGCAGCCGGAAACCAGCGCCGCAAACGACGCGATGATGCCGCAGCGCGCAAGTCGTGCAATCAAACGTGCGGTGGTGGCTCGATGGGAATGGCTGTTTCGACACATAAACATCTGAATAGCGCAATATGCATGGCACGCGATTGGACAAATTGTCTCAGCACCAAATGCCAATTGTAGCACTTGACGCCCGCCAAATCTGGGAGGTTAATAAGGCAGAGGCTGGCCCGGGACCAAACCGAATGAGACTCGGCCAGGGTCGCGCTCAAGTGGAGAGTTTTTGCGATGACGTCCCAGGGATACGAAATCCTTGCCCGGATGCAATCGGGCAAACCCGGCCCATCGGGCGGCCACCAGGGTGGTAACGACGGCGGGGGCAGGATCGGCCAGGACAACGTCAGTTTGAGCGATATCGCGATCGGTGTGATCATCGGGCGCACATCCGAATTCTTTGATTTCTTTGTCTATGCCATTGCTTCGGTGCTGGTTTTTCCCAAGCTGGTGTTCACTTGGCTATCGCCGTTGGACGGGACGCTGGCCTCGTTTGCGGTGTTTTCCCTGGCCTTTCTGGCGCGGCCGGTCGGATCGATCTGGTTTTCCACGCTCGACCGCGCATTTGGCCGCGGGTTCAAATTGACCGTGGCGCTGGTGCTGCTGGGCGGATCGACCGCAGCGATGGCGTTTCTGCCCGGCTACACCACGATCGGACTGGGATCGGTGGCGCTGCTTGCGCTGTTCCGGCTGGGCCAGGGCTTTGCCCAGGGGGGGACCTGGGATGGATTGCCGACTTTGCTCGCGCTCAATGCGCCCGAAGGCCGGCGCGGCTGGTACACGATGATGCCGCAACTGGGCGCGCCGCTTGGGCTGATTGTCGCCAGTTTGCTGTTCGCGTTTTTTACCGCTTCGTTGAATTCAGCTGATTTCCTCGACTGGGGCTGGCGCTATCCGTTCTTTGTCGCGTTTGCGATCAATGTCGTCGCACTGTTTGCGCGGCTGCGGATTGTCGAATCAGCGGCAATCGGAAAAATGTACGAAACGCTCGACCTGATTGCAGAGCGCCCGTTGCACACGTTGATCAGCCAATGGCGCACTGTGGTGATGGGCGCATTTGCCCCGCTCGCCAGCTTTGCGCTGTTCCACATGGTCACTGTGTTTCCACTGTCGTGGGTCTTTTTGTACAGGCTCGAATCGCCGACCCGGTTTCTGTTGATCGAGGCGGGCGCGGCAGTGGCAGGCGTGGTGGCCATGGTTGCATCGGGGCAACTAGCAGATTTGTTCGGGCGGCGGACATTGCTGGGCGTGTCGGCGGCGGCGATTGCGGTATTCAGCGGCTTTGCCCCGCAATTGCTGTCACTGGGCGTCACTGGCGAAGTGATTTTCATGATCGTCGGCTTCATCCTGCTCGGCCTGTGCTTTGGCCAGGCATCGGGCGTGCTCGCCAGCGAATTTCCGCTGCGCCACCGTTATACCGGCGCGGCGCTGACAAATGATCTTGCGTGGCTGTTTGGCGCAGGGTTTGCGCCGCTGGTTGCGCTATGGGCCTCGGCGCATTTCGGATTGGTCGCGTCGGGCGCCTATTTGTTGTCGGGCGCGCTGGCGACACTGATCGCGCTGTGGGCCAATCGCGAACTGGCGCTGGGCCAATAAACCAATCCTGCCCGGCGTCACCGGGCAGGATTGCCGCCCTATGGATTCGCCAGTTCCGCGCGGGCCGCGGCGATGTCCGCTGCCAGTCGCGGATCGGCGAGCAGCGCCTGCGCCGCCAGCACGCCCAGCACATGGCCAGCCTCGATATCGCTGGTGAAATGCACTGCGCAGATCTGGCGGCTGTAACCAAAATCTTCGGCGCGCGCGAAAATGGCGACGCGGCGGGCAGGCATCAGGTTGCCCAGCACCCAGGCCGTGCTCCATCCGAATGTCGAATGGCCGCTGGGGTAAGACCGATCGGCACCTTTGCCCCCGACTTTGCCATTCCCGCAATGCACCAGCGCGGCATCGATCGCATAAGGCCGCGCACGGTGGAAATGGCGTTTGGCGACGTCGGCGATGGCTTCGATGTCTTCATTGATTTCGGCCAGCAAATGCGCGGTCGCTGGCAAAGCGGCAAGGTCGCGACCCGTTGCGCCATTGAACGCATGCGGGGTTTCATCTTCGCCATCGGCCAGCGCCTGGGCCTTGCGATCGGCGGGGGTTAGTTTGGCAAACGCTTGGATTTCGGCCATTTCGGCGCGTTCCTCGACCGATCCGATGGCGGGTGGCTCGGGCAGGATCCGATCGGGTGCAAACGCCTGGGGATCGAGCCAACGTAAAGTCCTGGCCGGCTGTGCAGCGGCGGGGACTGGATCGGCACGGGCAGCATTGCCGGCAACAGCGCCAAGCAGTACAGCGGCGCACAGCATGCCAGTGGAGACCGAACGGGCGCTGGAAACAGAGCGGGCGGGCATCGATTTTCCCCAACACAATCAGCGGACAACCCGGTCCGCGCGGCAACGCTCGGCTATGGTGCCCACATGACAGCGCGGTGACAAGCGGGCTGCGGATTGCCCAAAGTCAGTCACATTACAAATATAGAATTCAGGCCCCTTTCAACTCAGGCCACTCCTGACTCAAGCAGGCACGACGGCGGGGAAAGCAATCCGCACTTCCAGACCGGGACCATTGTCACCAAGATCCAGCCGCCCCTGGTGAAACCGCACAATCGCTTGCGCGATCGACAGGCCCAGACCGCTGCCCCGCCGGCCAGATGCCGCGCTACCGCGTTCCAGCGGGCGTAGCACCCGCGCGCAATCCTTGTACGGCAGGCCAGGGCCGTCATCGCGCAACAGCAATTCGGCGCGATCGCCAATGCGTCGCACCGACAGCCGGGCACAAGTGCCCACCGGGGTGTGCGTCGCGACATTCTGCAACAGATTGACCAGCAATTGCGTGATCAACCCTGCATCGCCATGAATGGCCACCGGGTCCAGCGGCCCGGTGATCAATGTGCCCCCCGCGTCGGCGATTACCGGCTCCATCGTTTCGACAACATCTTCGACCAGCGCGCCCAGCGAAAGCGCCGTCATCGCACCGCCATGACGCCCGCCTTCGATTTCGGCCAGCCGCAGCAGCGCATCGAAAATCGTGATGATCCCCGCGCATTCGCGCTCTGCAGCGGCGTGCGCATCATCGCCCGCACCGGTCAGCAGCGTGCTCAGCCGCGTCAGCGGCGTGCGCAAATCATGCGCCAGCGCGCTCGCAAAATGGCGCTGCGTTTCGGCCATGCTTTCCATGCGGTCGAGCATGCGGTTCAGGCTTTGCGCCTGGCGCGCAAACATCCCGTCGAGCCCGGCCATCGGCACCCGCCGCGACAAATCGCCGGCGGCGGCAATCGCATCTGCGGTCGCGCCTGTCGCAGCCAGCCGCCGCGCGGTCAGATGCGCAAAATACCAGGTCGCGCCCAGCCCCACAGTCAGCGCGGCAAAAAATGCGCCGATAACCAGATGCGGCAGCAATGCGCGCAACCCGGCCGCCGCCTCGCTATGCTGGACAATCACAAACAGCGATCCATCGGGCAACCGTGCGGCCAGCGCGCGCCCGCGTTGCCAGGTCCGCCCACCGCCCAGAAACAGCACATCCGACAGCCCCGGCTGTGGCCGTACATTCAACCGCCCGGCAACGATCCGGCCAGTGGCGTCAAACAGGCTATAAGTGCGTTCGCTGGTAATCTTGCGCGCTTGCCAGTCGCGGATTCGCGCCGCGATTTCGGCGCTGGTCGCCGCGCGGCCCGAGGAGGACAGCGCCGGGAAGGCCGATGGGCGAGCCGGTACGCGCAGGAATTTGCCCTCGTGATGGATCAGGTCACGATCGATGTGCAGTGCCACCGTCCGCTCTGCCACGACGAACACCAGTGTGCCCATGGCGAGCATGGCCAGCGTAAACACGCCCCCGATCATGAAGAACATGCGGCCCGCGCCCGGCCACCGGCCGCGGGTTTCGCCCATCATCGGCACGCGCCGGCCAGCAACACATAGCCTTCGCCACGCCGCGTCAGGATCGGATCGATGCCCAGGTCCTGCAACCGCGACCGCAACCGGCTCATATTGCTTTCGACGATATTGGTGCCGGGGCTAAAGCTGTAACCCCAGACGTGTTCCAACAGCATGTCGCGTGTCACCAGCCGATCTGTGTGGAGCATCAGATACGCCAGCAGCGAATAGAGCTTGCGATTGAGTTCGACCGACCCGGCCGCGAAACACGCGGCGTGGCGGCTGGGGTCGAGCCGCAGCTGGCCCACACTTGGCACGCCGGGTTCGGTCGATCCGCGGTGCGGTGTGCGCCGTG
>JAYTHT010000015.1:0-2109 GCA_043732365.1 Novosphingobium sp.
GTGCCCGATCCTTTGGTCCCCAGATCGAGCAAGCGTCCCATGTCATCGCGCAGTTGCGCAAACAGAAACCCACGCCCATCGCCCAGATCAGGATTGTACACCTGGAACTGGTGGCCGTGATAGCGCAGTGCGAGCGGTTGCGGCAGATTGCCTGGCAGTGGCGCAAACCGACCGAAGTACGCAATCCACTGGTCATCGCTCAATTGGTCCAGACCGACATGCGCGGCGGCGCGATCGTTGCGAAACCGCAGCCGCGTTTCGGGAAAATCGGCCGGGCGCACGGCGTCGCCCAGCCAGTGAGACAGGCTCAGGATCTGGGGATCGGGGTGATAGGTATCCGGCAAAACCGGCGTCTGGGGGGCGACGGGGACTTCCATATGCGCCCTTGTGAGGGCTGAACCCGGCTTGCGCAAGCACTTCACGACTTGCGAATCGGGCACTTTACCCGCAACCGATCAGATCATGGCACGATCAGACACCCATACTTGGCTATCGCGCGACGGGCTGACGCTGTGCGCGCGTATATATCCCGGCGATCCGGCGCGGGCACCTGTCGTGTGCCTGCCCGGGCTGACCAGAAATTCGCGCGATTTTGAGGATCTGGCAGCCGCGATCGCACCGGTGCGGCGGGTCATCTGCCCCGATTTGCGCGGGCGTGGGCGCAGTCAATATAGCCCTGTTCCGGCGACATATGGTCCGGCGCAATACCTCGATGATACGCTGCTGATGCTGGCGGATTTGGGCGTCGACACATTCGTTGCGATCGGCACCTCGCTGGGCGGGTTGTTGACGATGATGCTCGCGAGTGTCGTGGGCGCGCGGATCGTGGGCGCGGTGCTCAATGACATCGGCCCGGAAATCGATCCCGCTGGCCTTGCGCGGATCCGGAGTTATGTCGGGGTTGCGGCATCGTTTGCCGATTGGGATGCGGCGGCGTGGGCGATCGCCATCGCACAGGCCGATGTCTATCCGGGCCTGGCCCATGCGGACTGGCTGCGGCTGGCGCGACGGATGATGCGCGAGCAATCGGGTGCGATCGTGTTCGACTATGATATGGCGATTGCCGATCCGTTGGCCGCCGATGACGGTGATGGAGCCGGTGATGGTGCCGGGCCGGCGCCCGATTTGTGGGCGCTGTTCGACGCGCTGGCCGGGCGGCCGGTGCTCGTGGTGCGCGGCGGTGGTTCGGACATTTTGTCGCGCGAAACGGCGGCGACGATGGCGGCACGCCATGACGGGCTGGAATTGCTGACGCTGCCCGGGATCGGTCATGCCCCGACTTTGGATGAACCGCTGGTGCGTGACGCGATTGCGCGGTTGCTCGGGCAAGTGACGTGACCAAAGCGAGCCTGATCGAAGAGGGGGGCCCCAAACGGCGCCCGCATATCCTCCATTTGCATTCGACCTTTGCCGCAGGCGGCAAGGAACGTCGCGCGGTCGCGTTGATCAATCGGTTTGGCCCCGGGCTCAGCCATTCGATCGTGTCGGCGATGCCCGAGGCGATGGGCGCGCGTGACCTGATCGCGCCGGGACTGTCGGTGCATTATCCGTTCGGGTTTCCGGCACTGGCCGGGCGGTTCGCGGTGCGGCGCCTGCAACTGCTGGCGCGTGCGATGCGCGGGTTTGACTTGATCCTGACCTACAATTGGGGTGCGATGGATGCAGTCATGGCGCATGCGCTGTTTGGTCCCAGGCAAGGCCTGGCGCCGCTGATCCACCACGAAGACGGATTTAACGCCGATGAAGCGGGCGGGCTGAAATGGCAGCGCAATTGGTATCGCCGTATGGCCTTGGCGCGTGCCCGCGCGCTGGTCGTGCCGTCGCATCAGCTGGAGGCGATTGCGCTGGGCGCCTGGGCGCAGCCGCTATCGCGGGTTCATCGGATCGAAAACGGCATCGATACTGCGCGGTATGCGAACGGGCCCGTAACCGTGCGGCCCGATCTGCTGCCCCGTGTGATCAAGCGCCCGGGCGAAAAATGGCTGGGCACGCTGGCAGGGCTGCGCGGGGTCAAAAACCTGCCCCGGTTGGTCCGCGCCTTTGCCGGGATGAGCCGCGAATGGCATCTGGTCATTCTGGGCGAAGGGTCAGAGCGCGGCGCGATCGTGG
>JAYTHT010000016.1:0-7256 GCA_043732365.1 Novosphingobium sp.
CCGGAAACCGAGGCCGCGCGCGATGTCGTCCAGACCAGGCCGGTCGCCCCAGGCGCGTCCAATCCGACCGCGTCCAATCCGACCGCGCCCAATCCGGCCGATTTCCGCACGTTGATATCGGGTAGCAGTTCCGCCACGTTGAACGCCACGGTGGCGCGTCCACTGGGAGCGGGCGCCGGGCTGACGATCAACGGTCTGATCGAGCGTGATTCGGGCGACGGGTTGAATGGCATCAAGCCGACCGAGCCAACGCTGGCGCTGCTTTCATCCAGCCGCAGCACAACCGGGTCGATCGGACTGGGGCTAAACCTGCCGCTGGGGCGCTGGTTGTTGTCTGGCACGCTCGATGGCAGCCACGTCTACACCGCCAGTTCGACCGATCTGGCCATGACACCGGCGCCAGAGATCGCCGATACGACCACCGACACCTATACGTCGCTGGTAACGTTGAGCGGGTCGCCGTTGCATCTGGGCGGGGGCGATGTCGGGCTGACGGTCAAGACCGGCTATATCTGGTCGGCAATCGCGGGCAATGACACGCGCACCGGGATCGATACACATATGCTGCGCGGTGATGCGCAAGTCGGGTTCAGCCTGGATGTGCCGATCGCCAGTCGGAAAAACCACGTGTTGGAAGCGCTGGGCGATCTGTCCCTCAATCTGAATTTTGAAGCACACAAACTGTCCGATTTTGGCAATCTGGTTGATATCGGTGGCGGGGTGACATGGAAACCGACGTCGCGCTGGGCGCTGTCGGCCAGCTATATCGGAACCGAAGTCGCGCCCTCGCTGGCAAACCTGGCAGCGCCCGCCGTGGCCACGCCTGGTGTATCGGTCTATGACTTTGTGCGCGGGCAGACGGTACTGGCCACAGTGGTCATGGGCGGCAATCCCGGGCTGTTGCGGGAAAGCCGGCACGACCTGAAATTTGCCAGCAACTGGACGCTGCCATTCGGCGCGGGCAACGATACGCTGGTCGTCGAATATTTCCGCAACCATTCGGGTGATCCGACCAGCACATTTCCTCTCCTGACTGCTGCGGTGCAATCGGCGTTTACTGATCGCATCAAACTCAATGCCGAAAATCAGATATACTTGATCGACGAAACCCCGGTGACGCTGGCGATGACGCGCAGTTCGCGGATCCGCACCACGCTCAATCTGTCGGGCAATTTCGGCAAGCCCGATCCGGCGATAGCGCAGCGCCGCGGCATCGGTATGCGGGGTTTTGGCGGTGGCCCTCCCGATGGGCCGGGCGGCGCTGGTGGCTCTGGCGGACCAGGCGGTTTTGGTCGCAGCGGTGGTGGCGGCGGTCGTGGCCCCGGTGGCGGCGGCGGCCCGCCCCCTTCGGATGGTCGCGGGCGGTGGAACGTGTCGCTCAGCTATAGCTATGAATTGTACAACACCGCGCAATTGATCCCCGGCGGGCCGGTGCTGAACCAGTTGGGCAGTGACGCGCTGACCGGAACGGGCGTTGCGCGCCAGGCGGTCAATCTGGACGCGGGCGGGGGCTATCGCGGGTTTGGCTTGCGCATGAGCGGCGCGTTTACCGGCCCGACGCATATCAGTTCCAGCGGACAGCCAGGCGATTTGCCGCTCGATTTCGGATCGCTGGCGACGGTCAATCTGCGGCTGTTCATGGACCTGGGGCGCATGCCCGGCGTGGTTAGAAAGGTGCCGTTCCTGAAAGGATCACGCCTGTCGCTGGCGCTGAACAATGTGTTCGATGGCCAGCAGAAAGTCACCGATTCCGCGGGCGCCACGCCATTGCGTTATCAGGCGGGTTATATCGATCCCGTCGGGCGCCTGATCAAACTGGAACTGCGCAAACAATTCTGATTTGGTGTCTGATCCGAAACTCCGTTTCGAAGTCAGCCTCCTAAAACACTCGACGTCCTCCCTGCACGAAATCGCGGGCATTGCGGCGTTGGCGTTCGACCTCGATCACGGTGAATTGATCGTGGATCGTGCGCAGGCGGACAACGTCTTCGTTTGTGACCGCGACGTCGAACTGCAGGCCGAAATGCGTGCCGTGGCGCCAGACCACGGTGCCGAATGCTTCGACCCCGCTGACCATCAGGACCGCGTCGGCGCCGACCGGTGGCGGGTCGCGGACCATCGTCACGCTGGCCCCGGTCAACGACAAGTCGTCGAGCATGCAGGGTTCGTGACCGGTGACCAAAATAACTTTGCCCGGCAGCGCCAGGCGCACCCGCGCCGCTTGGCGGCGACCCGCGCCACGGCCTACATGGACGAATTGGAATGATTGTAAGGTCACGAGCGCTAGCTAGCGCGATTGCGGTTAATTGAGGCAGGGACGCAGGATCCGGTCGATTGCGTATCGGCAACTCTGGCCAATCGTGCATCGAGCGCCTATCTGAAGCAGCCCATGGCCCGTTCCCCCTCGCGACCCCCCATCACGCCCCCCCCGATCACGGCCTCCCCCATCGCGGCAAACGCGGCAACAGCCATCACGCCACAAGATCCGCCAGCAGGCCGCACGCCTGCCGGGTCGATGGATTCGCCGCATGGCGCGGAGCGATTCAACGAAGACAAGGCGCGCTATGCGTTGCGTGGCGCGGACCAGCCCGATCTGGATCGCGGGGTCGCGGTGATCCGCGAAGTTGTCGCGACTTTGAAACCGGTGCCGGGGGTCTATCGCATGACCGACGCGCGCGGCGATGTGCTGTATGTCGGCAAAGCCCGCGCGCTGAAAAACCGCGTCGCCAATTATGTCCAGGTCGATCGCTTGCCCAACCGGTTGCGCCGCATGGTCAGTCTGACGCGCACGATGACGATCGTCACGACCAATTCAGAGGCCGAGGCGCTGTTGCTGGAGGCGCAGCTGATCAAGCGCTATCGCCCGGCCTACAACGTGTTGTTGCGTGACGACAAATCGTTTCCATTCATTCTGTTGCGATCCGACCATGCCTATCCCCGGATCATGAAACATCGCGGGGCGCGCCGCGCAAAGGGCAATTATTACGGGCCGTTTGCCAGCGCGGGATCGGTCAACACGACCATCAATGCGCTACAGAAACTGTTCCTGCTGCGCAGTTGCAACGATGGTTTCATGGCGCGGCGCGACCGGCCTTGTCTGTTGTACCAGATCAAGCGGTGCAGCGCGCCATGCGTCGGGCGGATTGCGCCCGATGAATATGCCGAACTGGTGCGCCAGGCGAAGGATTTCCTTGGCGGGCGATCGGGTGCGGTGCAAAAGGAAATCGAGGTGCAGATGGCCGCCGCCGCACAGGCGCTAGATTACGAACGCGCCGCCATGATGCGCGACCGGTTGCGCGCGGCAACATTTATTCAGGGCAGCCAGGCGATCAATGCCGAAGGCGTCGGTAATGCCGACGTGTTCGCCATCGCGGTCAAGGCAGGGTATGTCGCGATCCAGGCGTTTTTCATTCGCGGCGGGCAGAATTGGGGCCACCGCGCGTTTTTTCCCAGCCATACCGAGGGCCATGATGAGGCCGAAGTGATGACATTGTTCATGGCGCAGTTTTATCAGGATGTGCCACCGCCGCGCTTGATCCTGGTCGACCGCGAACTGCCCGAGGGCGATTTGCTGGCCGAGGCCTTGCAGGGCGCGGCCGGGGGCAAAGTCGAAATTTCGGTGCCGCAGCGTGGCGATCGCCGCCGCCTGATGGAACAGGCGCAGCGCAATGCCGACGAATCGCTCGACCGCCGCATGGCGGAAACCGGGACCAAAGCGAAAATCTTTCGCGAAATGGCTGATTTCCTGGAACTTGGCGATCCGCCAGACCGGATCGAAGTCTATGACAACAGCCATATCATGGGCACCAATGCGGTCGGCGCGATGGTCGTCGCCGGGCCGGAAGGATTTCGCAAAGGACAATATCGCAAATTCAATATCAAGCGGCCCGAAACCGAGCCCGGCGATGATTTCGGCATGATGCGCGAAGTCATGAGCCGGCGGTTTGCGCGCGCGCAAGAGGAAGACCCCGACCGCGATCGCGGGATGTGGCCCGACCTGGTGCTGATCGACGGCGGCAAAGGACAGATGACGGCGGTACGCGAAACGCTGGAGGAATTGGGGATCGAGGATGTCGTATTGATCGCGGTATCAAAAGGGCCCGATCGCAATGCCGGGCGCGAACATTTCCATTTTTCCGACGGGCGCGAAAAGATGCTGCCGTTGAATTCGCCGGTGCTGTTCCATTTGCAGATTTTGCGCGATGAGGCGCATCGGTTTGCCATTGGCGCGCATCGCGCCAAACGCAGCCGGGCGATCACCGCCAGCCCGCTTGATGACATCCCCGGCATCGGCCCGGCGCGCAAACGCGCGCTGCTGCTGCATTTCGGCACTGCCGGCACGGTCCGCGCGGCCGGCCTGGAAGACCTGCAACGCGCACCCGGCGTCAGTGAAGCGGTCGCGCAAGTCGTTTACGACTTTTACCATCCGGCCGGCTGAAGCGTAAGGGTTCGGCCCCCTAGGCTGCGTCAAACCTTCGCCGGAATTTGCCTCCGGTGTCCCGGATCGGTGGGGATTTCGGGCGATACGCGATGACCTGCCCTAGCCGTCCGACCAGTCGCGGAACAATTAATTAACCGGTAACTCATTTTCGTAAATCGCGCCTTACTATGCTCATATAGTCTTTGCATTACAGGGATGGATCGGCCGTTGATGCGGGCGATCATGGCAGTGGTGCGGCATGATGCCGTTAGGGGAGGGTCCAATGACGGGGACAGCAAAAGCGATTGCGGGCGGTTTAATGATCGGATTTGGCGGGCTGTGCCTGGCGATGGGCGCTGGTGGCCCGGCCATGGCGCAGGCCGTGGTCGCAACCGGGGTCGGCACCCCGTTCGAGCTGGCATTCTGGCAATCAATTGATAGCAGCAACGATGCATCGCTGTACGACGCCTATCTGGCGCATTTCCCCAACGGGACGTTTGGTGAAATTGCCCATGCGAAAATTGTCAGCCTGCGTGGCCGCGTATCTATGCCGATGGTGCCCGCGCTGACCGTGCCCGTCGCGCCCAGCGCCGCGCCGCTGGGTCAGATGCCGGTTCCTGCCGCAGTGCGCGTGATGCAGCCCGCTGTTCCGATTGTGCAGCCGACGGTTGCCAGCCCTGCGGTCGCGACCCCGGCTGTTGCAACGGTTGCAATGCCAACAACTGGATTGGCAACGACTGGATTGGCAACGACGACACCGGCGGGGGGCACGCTGGGCCAATTGCTCGCCGCGCTGGCCACCAGCCAGACGAGCGAGGGCGGTGCACAGACAAATGTCGCATCTGCAAATGCCGCATCTGCGAATGCCGGATTTGCAAATGCTGCGCCGCAGACGGCTTCGCTCCAATCGGCCACGCTGATCTCTGGCCCGGCACAAATTGCGCCCGCGCCGATTGCGCCACATGCCACCGCGGTCAGCTTTGCGATGCCCGCACAACCGGCGCTTTACCCGGTGCCGGCAGTCGCATTCCCGCCCAGTTTCTGTTCCGCCGAACAGCGCAATGCTTTCCACGATCAAATCTATGCGCCATCGGTAAACACCGCGCAGCGCAATAACGAAGCCGCATCGGGATATTTGCACCAGTTGCAGGCGCTGTATGATCAGTACCAGTTGAGCCGTGACCCCGACACGATGAACGCGATCGTCGTCGCGGCGCGCACGTATGGCCAAGTCGCGCAGACGACCTTTTCGATGCAGGCGGCGCTGGTGCGGCAATTCCCCACCTTGATGGCAGTTCCGGTCGTGCCGTGTACCCAGCAAGGGCAACCGTCCGCCGCAGTGTTGGTGAAATGATCCGCCAGATGACCGGCCAGATGAATGGCCAGCGAACCCGCTCGCGGCGGTTGTGGCGGATGGCAGGCCGCAGGGCGGCCTTGGGCGCGGCCGGTCTGGCACTGGTTGTATCCGGGTCGGCCCAGGCCGCCTGCATCGATCAGCCGATGCTGGGCGCGGCGCGGTTGCACGAATTCGGAATGATGATGATGGACGTGTCCTTGCGCTGCAACCGGATCGGTGTGGCGATGCAGTCGCATTACGACAGCATGGTCGTTGCCAATAGCGCCCAATTCGAAGATGCGGCGCGCAAATTGCAGCATTATTTTGCCCCAGATGCAACGGCAGGCGTGCATCATGGTGGATTGTTCGACCGCTATGCCACGCTGATCGCCAATCGCTATGGCGGCGGTAGTACCAGCCTCGATACGTGCCGCGTGTTCGACGGGATAGCGCACGAAGTGGCGCTCGCTGCCGATGGCGGGCGCATGCTGGCCGCGGTGGCGCAGGCGATGATCGCGCATCCCACGCTGGAACGCGCGACTTGCCCAGCCAAGCCTTAAGCGATTAGGTTTTTGGCGGAATAGGGCGAATTAAACCCTCTTGCGCGACGCTGGCGACATGGCGGCCGTCGCGGGTAAAGATCGCACCGCGGTTGAATCCGCGTGCATGCCCGGCCCAAGGGCTGTCGCACGCATACAGCAGCCATTCGTCGGTGCGGAAATCGTCATGGAACCACAATGCGTGGTCCAGGCTGACCCCCATTACATCGCCCGCGATCCAGCTCAGCCCATGCGGCAACATGCTCGTGCCGAGCAGGCCCATGTCGCTGGCATAGGCCAGCACCGCGCGATGCACGCGCGGATCGTCGGGCAGGGGCGCGGCGCAGCGGATCCAGGTGTGCAATTTCGCTTCGCGCGGTTCGGAGTTCATCCAGTGGCGCGCTTCTATCGGGCGTTGCTCAATTGGTCGCCGCCGCAGCATCATTTCGCGTTTATCCGCTGGCAGGCGTTCTGCGAATTTGGTGCGCAATTCGGCGTCATCGGGCACATCTTCGGGTCCGGGCACATCGGGCATTGCGGTGGAGTGGTGCGGTCCGGGTTCGCGCCGATGGAACGAGGCGACCATAGTCAGGATCGGCGTTTCATTCTGGCTGGCGACAACGCGGCGGTTGGCAAAGCTGCGGCCATCCAGATCGCGCATGACCTGAAAATCAACGTCGTGCGCCTCATCGCCGCCGCGCAGGAAATAGGCGTGGAGCGAATGGACCGGGCGATCTTCATCGACGGTGCGCTCTGCCGCGACCAGCGCCTGCGCAATGACCTGGCCACCAAACATGCGCCCCCGGCCTTTTGGCCGGTTATGGCCGACGAATGCGTCGTTGGTAACGGTGTTGACGCCATGAACGGCGTCGTTGGTGATCGTGTTGACGCCATGAACGGCATCGGGGCTGGCATTATCGATATCCAGCAGGCGCAACAGCCCGGAAACGAGCTTTTCATA
>JAYTHT010000017.1:0-7251 GCA_043732365.1 Novosphingobium sp.
GTGGATTTCCTGGTCGCCGGGTTGAAATCGACAATCGTTGTGCCGGTGCCTTGCAAGTTGGAAATGTTGTTGAAATTGCTGATCAACACATCGCCTTGCGCGACATTGCCCGCCGTCACCGGTGCGATCGCCACGCCATACGGATTGACATCGCCGTTTTCGGGCGTGGTCAGCGCCATGGTCGTGTGGCGATGGATGGTTTCCAGATAACCGGCGGTTTGTGCCAGTGCGGGTGACGCGATCAGCGCGGCAGATGTGGCCAGAACGAGATATTTGCGAAACATGGTTGCCCCCTCAGAGCAAGATATTGGCGCGTACGCCGATAACAAGTTCGTTGCCCACTTTTGCCCCGTCGACATTGGGATTGGCGACCCCGCCGCCGGTGTGGAACACGAATTGCGCGTCGGGTTGCATCTGCAACCAGGGTGTGACCTGGCGCTGATAGGTTGCCTCGGCAAAGGTTTCGCTGGTGCGGCGGGGGTTATAGCTACCGGTGTAATTGGCGATGTCGACATCGGCGGCGCCCTGTTTGGCGCTGACGTGGGTAAAGCCCATCGCAATTCCCAGCGAATCCATCGTGCGATAGGGTAACGGGTCTTTCAACAAAAGGCCGAAGTTGGCGCTGAAATCGATCAGGTTGCGGTCGGCAAAAGGCGTGCCCATCAGCCGGCCAAATGCGCTGAGCGTGCGGTTGAGATCGGCCGACGATCGCCAGATCATTTTGTCGAACACGCCGTAAACCGCCATGTTGCCGCGATGCAGCCGCTGACTACCATTGCTCGCGGGATCGGCCAGGGGCAGGCCGTCACCGCCAAAGCGCACGTCGGCAAACTGTTCGGTGTCATACCACACGCCCAGCCGATACGTGCTGGACAACGGCAGTTTCGCATCCGGCGTGACCATGCCGCCGAGTGCCGGGGTGGTATATTGCAGCTCTGCCAGCAGCAACGCGCCGTGGTGATAGACCGGAAAGCTGGTGCCATGCGGGTTCAGCTTTTGCGCATCGTCACCGTTTGCCTGCGCCTGCGCATTGGTCTTGTTGAACGGGCTGGAACTGAATGCGCCCAACTGGATCGCCAGCGCATTGACCGGGCGCCAGCGGATACGCACGCCCGGCGTCGACAGCGGATAGGCCGGGCCGCCGCCGGGCAAATCGGCCGAGGGCAGCATCGGCCAGCCAAACATCGTGTTCACAAACACCAGTGCATTGGATGAAACCATCCATTCCTGATCGAGGCTTTGCTGCCCGATGCGCAGATCGAGCCTATCCTCGGGCAGCAGTTTCTGATCGTACCACACTTCCCACAGGCGGGTGGCGCGGCTGGCCTCGATGCCGCTGGCGGTCTGCAGGCTGGCAAGATTGCGCTGCGACAGATTGAGCCCGTGGACTTGCAGGGCGGATGCGTTGAACGTGCCGCCGTAATAGCCGAACGCGTGTTGCGAATTGACCTGGACAACCGCCTGGGTCAGCCCGTCGTAGTCAAAGCTTTTGTGGACGCCGCCAGTGACATTGCCCAACACTTCGCTGGTTTCCTGCACAGTCAAGGACACGCCGATTTTGGCCAGATCCCTGCGCACGCCCCACAGATCGCCCAGCAACGCGCTGTCGCGCCGCCAGTTGTGCAAAAACGCCAGCGGGTCGGCGTCGTGCGTACCATCGGATTCGGCGACCACGGTCATGATCGGCGGCGGCGCGGCATAGGCTGGCGATGCGGCGGCGATCGCGAGATTGGCGGCGAGACTTGCCAGCGTGATGCCGACAGTGCGTGCGATCAGGCCGTTGCGGCGCGCGCGGCGGGCGGCAGGTATCATGCTTCATCTCCAACACAGTCGTTGGAAATGCCTTATTGAGAATAACTCGCATTTGCAATGCTAATGCGAACCTGTTGCAATAAATATACGATTAGCGGTGAATGGCGTAAATGCAAGATTCCGCGATCAGCCGAACACGTCGTCATACTTATTTACCCGATCAACCAGGATCGCAAATATGCCGAGCGTCAAGGCCACATTCACCGCACCCAACAGCGCCTGAAGCAGCAATGCAGCAATCCCGACCGCGCCGTATGAAGCAGTAGTCATAAGGGCAACGTACCCACCTACAGCGCGCGCAAGCCCGCCAAATACCACGAGATAAGCCAGGCCCATCAGCACAAGCACGCCAAGAATTTTCCAGCGATGCCCGTTGGTTGCATCGCGACTGGCAGAAAGCGACTCATTTACACCAGTGCCGCGAGCCAACGCAAAATAGGGAGCGAGAAACCACCGCAAAATCAGCAGCACGCCGGGGACGATCAGCAGGACAAAGCCAATGGCCGCGGCCACGCCAACCACCAGGGCTACAACGATATACGCGCCAATCCGCAGCGGTGCATCTTGCGCCATAAGCACCTCGCGCACCATAATTTCGCGCAAAAGCAACACACTTGCGACAATCGATCCGATCACCACAATGATTGAAAAGGGGGCAACGCCAACATCGCCTCCTATTCTGGTGGTATGTTCGAATGTTTGGAGCAATTGGAAACCGGCGTTGACCAGCGCGATTGCACCAAGCCACGGTGCCTGCCGCTGCAAAACACCGATGCTCGTCTCGATCATACTACCAATGGTTACGATTTGCCCGTGTCAGCCATCTTGCCACCCCCGTGATCCAGAGATGATGCACGGCGCGCCGGGCGCGGGCAAGCGCAATATGAGCGGCTGACAAATCGGCGGAAATCCGGGCCTTGCACGCATGAAAAAGGGGGCCATTCGGCCCCCCTTCAGTAGTCCGTAACGCGCGCGGCACTCAGCCGTATTTGCCCCAGACGAACTTGCTCGACAGCGCGAAATTCCACACCGAGGCCAGGATGATGCCGCCCAGCACCGCGATTGCGTCGGCGACGTGCAGGCGTTTCAGCGCATCGGTGCTGGCGATCTGCGACAGGATGCCGATCGCGCAAGTCAGGAAAAACTTGGCCCAACCTTTTAGCAGCGGGATAAACCCGCGCAGGCGTTTTTCGGCGTAAGTCAGTTCGTTGTTCAGCACGAAGTTGAACGACATCGCGGTCAG
The DNA here is from genome assembly GCA_043732365.1 of Novosphingobium sp. Classification (GTDB taxonomy): domain Bacteria; phylum Pseudomonadota; class Alphaproteobacteria; order Sphingomonadales; family Sphingomonadaceae; genus Novosphingobium. The sequence goes on from JAYTHT010000017.1 coordinate 3,056, forward strand.
CGCGGCCAGCATGTTGGCGATCAGGAACGTGGTTTCGCCCACCACCCAGTGGCCATAGACGAAGCGTTCGCGCAAGATCACGCTGAGCACCAGCCACAGCACCGCAAAATTGACCAGCACGCCCAGCGCGCCGACCGTGGCGAACAGCGCAAAGCGGGTCGGGATGATGCGGCCGAGCCACTTGTCATAAAGGCCGATTAGGAATTCGAACACGACAGTTCTGTCCAGTTTGGATTCGCCCTCCATCCGGGCGGCAAAATTGAGTGGAAATTCCTTGACCCGTAACGGTTGGTCGACCGTGGCCAGGATGTCGAGCAGGATTTTGAACCCGACACCCGACAGGCGATGGGCATCGGCGCGCAAGGTTTCACCGCGCAGCATGAAAAACCCGCTCATCGGATCGGACAATTGCACGCCGGTCACGCGCCGCGCGATGGCATTGGCAATGCCCGATGCCTTGACGCGGTCGGGCCGGCCCCATGCTTCGGTGCTGGCCCCTTCGGCAAAGCGCGAGGCATACGCCACGTCCCAATCGCCGCTGGTTACCGCTTCGAACATTTGCGGCAACAGGATGGGATCGTGCTGGCCATCGGCGTCCATCACCGCAACGATCGGCGCCGAAGTGGCGCACATGCCCTCGATCGCGGCCGAGGCGAGGCCGCGCCGACCGATACGTTCGATCACGCGAATGCGCGGATCGCTGCGCGCGATCGCGCGCGCCACGTCGGCGGTACCGTCGGGGCTGTTGTCGTCGACGAAAATCGCTTCCCAGGCAAAACCGTGCAGCGCCGTGTCAATGCGTTCGACCATGCGCGCGACATTGTTGCGCTCGTTATACGTTGGCAGGATGACAGCAAGTTGTAGCATTACTGGCGCGCTTACAGCCTTGCGACCACGGCGTCACCAATTTCCGCAGTGCCGCTTGCGCCACCCAGGTCCCGCCCCAGGACTCCATCGTGCAGCGTGGCAGCGACCGCCGCCTCGATCCGGTCGGCGGCGGCGGCCTGTCCCAGTGAATGGCGCAGCAACATCGCCGCCGACAGGATCGTCGCCAGCGGGTTGGCAAACCCCTTTCCGGCAATGTCGGGCGCCGAGCCATGGATCGGCTCGTACAGGCCAAATGTGCCAAATTCCGTCTGCCGTTCGCCCAGGGAGGCCGATGCCAGCAGGCCGATGGATCCGACGCACATGCTCGCCTGATCGGACAGGATATCGCCAAACAGGTTACCAGTCAGGACCACATCGAAATGGCCGGGATTACGCACCAATTGCATCGCCGCGTTGTCGACATACATGTGTTCGAGCACCACATCGGGATAGACGCGCGCCACCGCGATCACAGTGTCGCGCCACAATTGCGATGTTTCGAGTACGTTGGCCTTGTCCACCGAGCACAGCTGGCGGTTGCGGCTCATCGCGGTGCGAAACGCGACATGGGCGATGCGTTCGACTTCGGATGTGCTGTACGACATCACGTCATAGCCTTCGCGTTCGCCGGCGGCATTGGTGCGAAAGCCTTTTTCGCCGAAATACACGTCGCCATTAAGTTCGCGCACAATGACCATGTCGATCAGGCGCGAAATTTCGGGGCGGAGCGCGGAATGGCTTTCGAGGCCGGTAAATACGCGCGCGGGGCGCAAATTGGCGAACAGGGTCAGGGCTTTGCGCAAGCCGAGAATGGCCTGCTCGGGGCGCAAATGCCTCTCGAGCGCATCGCATGCCGGATCGCCGACCGCGCCAAACAGGATGGCGTCGGATGCCGCGGCCAGTTCGAGCGTCGCAGGGGGCAGGGGATGGCCGTGGGCATGGTATGCTGCGCCGCCGACCGGGGCCTGCGTCATCGTGATGCCCAGGTTCAGCGCCTCGATCACGCGCACGGCTTCGCGTGTTACTTCCGGGCCGATCCCATCGCCCGGCATTACCGCAATCTTCATCGCACCCTCGATCGTTCCGGCAGGTTCGCTGCCCGCCAAAGCGGTTCCTTTGCCTCGGGCGCCGGGCCCGGTCAATGCAGGGTTGCAGAGCCTGATTCGAAACTCGCGAAACAGCGGGTTTCGAAGTCGGTACCGACTTCCCAAAACGCAAGTTTCGAATCAGGCGTTCAGTCCATGCGGTGCAATCGTTCGATCAGCATCGTACGCGCCGCCATGACCTGATGCTGCGCTTTGCCGGTGAACAGGCGCGCACCGATCGCCGCGCCCTGGCGGTCGAGCCGGGCGAGCAAATCGGGCCAGCTTTCCTCGCCCGGTGGCATCGGCGCAGTGCCATAACCGACTTCACGCAACAGCACCGCTTCGTACCCCGCCAGCACGCGCGCCCAGCCGCGTGCCGATGGCGCGTGGCAGATCGCATCGAGCGCTGCGCCTAGCGCGGAATGGATCGCGGGGTAGGGATGCCCATCGGGCAGCGTTGCGGCAGCCAGAGTCGTGGCCCAGCCGATCCCGGCGGCGGGCAGCGGTTCGCTCAGCCATGGCGCGCGGCTGGTAACCAGTTCGACGCGCGCAGATTGCAGCTGATTGTTGCCGCGTGCGCGCAATTCGACCGCCAGGGTGTTGCCGGGGATCAGCACGGGGCGCAATGCGCGGCCGCGCGCGCCCGCCACATAGGCGGCGACCAATCCGTGTTCAGCGGTCAACACGCGGATCACCGCGCCGTGTTCGCCATGGGCGCGCGACGCACAGAGCAGGGCATCGGCGCGGATCAGCATCGCGGTGCTTTATCCGCCTCCGCCACATGTGGAAACTGCGCTCGGGTAGATATTTGGGGCCTTGACGGGATTATTGCCCAAAAGACCGTTGGAACAGGCGCGGATGTGCGTTAGCGTTTGGGCATGAAGCAGCTTTTTCAACATGCCGCGATGACGGATGGCGTAACCGTGCGGGTCGCGATCAATTATTTGCCGGAACAGTCGCGCGTCGATGCGGGAAAGTGGTTCTGGATCTATCACATCCGCATCGAAAATGACGGCGACGAGGAAATCCAGTTGCTGACCCGGCACTGGCGGATCACCGACGGGCGCGGCGTCGTCAATGTGGTGGATGGTGAGGGCGTCGTTGGCGAACAGCCGTTTCTGGCGCCCGGGCAAAGCCACGATTATGTTTCCGGCTGTCCGCTTGGCACCCCCCATGGCAGCATGCAGGGGCATTATACGATGCGGCGCGGCGACGGGTCGTACTTCGACGTGGCGATCCCGTTCTTTCCCTTGGCCGCGTCTGCTCCGGCAGGGTAGCCGTATCAGCCCGAACGGTCGGCCCCTCGGCAAAAACAAATGTTTTGTCACATCAGGAGTGCGGAGCGGGCCGGAACCGATACCGAAACGAAGCTTCGTCCACAACGCGTAATGCCTGCAACGCGTAAAGATTGACAAGACCGCGCGGCCTGCGTGAAGGAGGCTAGGATGAAGCGGACCCATCTTCCCCTCAATGGCTTGCGCGTGCTCGATGCGGCGGCGCGACATTTGTCGTTTACGCGTGCGGCCGACGAATTGGCAGTGACGCCGGCGGCGGTAGGGCAACAGATCCGTGCGCTTGAGGATCTGCTCGGCGTGATCCTGTTTCGGCGCACATCCAAAGGGCTGGAACTGACTGACGAGGCCGCGGCTGGGCTCGATGCGATCCGTGAAGGGTTTCTTCGCTTTGAAGAAGGCGTTCAGGCGATCCAGGCGGGACAGTCCAGCCATGTCTATACAATTGCGTGCCCGCGCGATTTCTTTGCGGCGTGGCTGTCGGCGCGGCTGGCGGCATTTCGCCAGGACAGCCCGCAATTGCGCTTTGCGCTGATCGGCAGCGATGGCGAAATTGATTTTGCCGAGGCCAATCTCGATCTGGCGGTGCGCTGGTGCGACGGTCCGGGCGATTTGGAAGGCATTCCGCTGGGCCCGGTTGGCACGCTGGTCGTGGCGGGCCCCGATGTGCCCGAAACCGCGCCCTGGATCGCCTGGCCGGGCGACCCCGCCGGCGATCTGGATACACATGGCGATGCCACGCGCGAAGTGCACATTTCGGTCGGCGATGCCGGCACTGCGATCAGCGCCGCCGCCGCTGGCCTGGGCCGCGCCCGCGTTCCGCGCCTGCTGGGCGAAGCGGCGGTTGCCAGCGGCCGGGTGCGCGCGCTGGGTGAGCCAGAGGCCGGGCGACGCGGGTACTGGTTGGTCGCGCCAGTGCCGCAATGGCGCCAGAAAAAAGTCAGGGCGCTGG
>JAYTHT010000018.1:0-2105 GCA_043732365.1 Novosphingobium sp.
AGGCTGGCCGGTCTGGTCGGTGAACGATGGTACGGCATTGGCAGGCCGAGTGATCGTGAGCGCCATGACCACCGTCGCCGCCGCCACCGGAATGGGGAGCGCCCATTTCCAGCCGCGCGAGGAACCGGCAAGCCGTGCGACAACTTGAGATGGCCGGTGACTCGTCATGTTTGCCCCTGATTAAAATTTTGTACGATCGAACACATACCGGCATGCAAATGCGGTACTGCTGCGCGACCCAGACCCGCCACGACCTGTTCTCGAAATTTCAACTATAGAGGGGCCACCCACGCGCCTAGCGTCGGAATCTACTCACGCCTGTGTTGCGGCCGCGCTGGAGGATCGTGAATCAAAAATTTCGATAAAACTAGTAATACCGAATGACGCGAAAAATATCGGTATTTCAATTTGGATGTTCACGCACGTGTCATTGCAATTCGCGCGGTTCTCTAGCGCGGTTCGACCCCTTACGCTAACAGCTTGTGGGCGTTTTTGTGTTTACAACGGTGCTGGCTACGCCCTGGTTTTACACTCATGTAAGGCAAGCAGAAGTTTTGCGGACTGCTGAAAAGTAGGGGCGTATTATCAGTCTTCGAAGGCTGCCTTGATCGATATAATTCCAAGACTTCAGGTGGGCACGATACGATACGCGTCGAGTTGGACAGGTACTCATTTGAGTACTCAAATATCATCGCGACCGTAGCCCTCCATACTCCGACATCGCCAGGCGGACCAATCCATGCCGACAGCAAAATGCGTGTAGCTTTCGTTGGCAACGACGTGGTGCGACTGGATGTGCAGCAGCATGCGTATAATCCGGCGCCGGATTTTTCCCGAGTCAACTAACGCCTGCGGACGTTTACCGCAGGGTAATTTTGAGTGCGGGATATCGGGGGACTATTGGGGGATTGGCATGAAATTACTGTTGGACTGCACCCGATTGCCAAGACATCGGCTCGGCATCCAGCGCGGCCGTGCCCGGCGCGCAAGGACGCCATACCCGCCGCGATCTTTTCGCGCATCGATGCCTTGTACTATTCCTGCACCTGGTCGCGCTCTTCCATCGACCGCAGCGCCCTCACGCACGAGACCTGCCAAAAGTCACGGATTCACCCAGAGTCAGTCAGCCAGCGCCTCTGCGATGAGCGCACGGGTATTTGCCAGCCCATAAAGCGCGATGAAGCTGCCCATGCGCGGGCCTTGTGCCGATCCCAGCAGCGTTTCGTACAGGGCCTTGAACCAGTCGCGCAGGCTTTCGAAGCCGAATGCCGGGTCTTTGCCGACTTCGTAGACCATCGTCTGGAATGTTTCGGCACCGGCATCGGCGGCCATACCCGCCAGCGCCAAGTCGAGTGCGGTCAACGCCGCAGCCTCATTGGCAGACGGCGCGCGTCGTTGCAAAGTCGGGGCGATGAAGTCGCGGTTGTAGGCCAGCGCGCAAGTGACCAGCGCGTCGAGCGCGGGATGCGCCGCCGGGTCGGCATTGGCGACATAGTTGCCAAGGTAGGACCAGACCTGGTCGCGGCTGGCGCCTGAGCCCAGCACGCCGACCAGATTGAGCAGCAGGCCGTATGTTACCGGCAAGCTGTCGCCAGCCCCCGACGTGTTTGGGTCGCCGTGAGAGCCATTGGTGCGCAACAAATGCCACACCGGATTACCCAGTTGTTGTTCGACCGGTTGCGCGGGCAGTTTTTCGCGGAATTGCCAGTATTCGTCGACCGCGCGCGGAATGATCCCGACATGCAGCGACTTGGCGCTTTTGGGCTCGCGATACAGGTAAAAGCCCAGCGATTCTTCGGATCCGTATTCCAGCCATTGTTCGAGCGTCAGGCCGTTGCCCTTTGATTTCGAAATCTTCTCGCCCTTTTCGTCGAGAAACAGCTCGTAAATCAGGCCATCCGGGCGCCGCCCGCCGAGCACTTGCGCAATTTTGCCCGATTGCGTCGCGCTGTCGGTCAGATCCTTGCCGCACATTTCGTAATCGACGCCGAGTGCGACCCAACGCATCGCCCAATCGACTTTCCATTGCAGTTTTGACCAACCGCCCAGCACGCTGTGTTCGATCACGCAGCCATCGGCGTCGGTGAACCGGACCAGACCGGCAT
>JAYTHT010000019.1:0-7188 GCA_043732365.1 Novosphingobium sp.
CGCCATGGCATCGAACAGCGAGCCATACATCAGCGTTTCGGCGTGGCCGCCATCGCCCGAGTCGGACAGGAAATACAGTCGCACCGTGGCGATATCATCGGTCGTGCGCATCAGTCGATGTCGTCTCGTTTGTGCCCGGCGAGCAGGCGCGCGGCCCGCTCCGCGTCGGCGGTTTCAAGCGTCCGCTCGCTGCACGTGCGGCCGTGGCGGGCGCGGTTTTCCGCCGCGTGTTCGGCGGCTGTGCGCCGTGCGAACGCTTTGCGTGCCAGGCGCAGATTGATCACCTGGGCCATCATGCGTGCTCCGTGCCGTGGGTGCTGCCAAACAGGACGGTTTCTGCGCCGTCTGTCACCAGCGCGATCGATCCCTGGATCAACGAAGGTGCGACCGGCGCGCCAATGCCGGCGCGCACCGGCAGGCCGGTCAGCATGCCGCGCAAAACCCGGCTAGAAATGCCGTGCATCACCACGATATGATCGCCCGGCAGCGATCCGGGGCCAGCCAGCCAGCGCGTCAGCCGCGCGACAATTGCCGGGTAATCTTCGCCGTCGGGCGCCGGGCGCAGCAGATGATCGGCCAGCACGATCGGTCCGACTTCTGCCTCGACCTCACCATACCCGCGCAAACACCACGATCCCATGTCAATCTCGCGCAGATCGGCGCTGCGCAGTGCCGCAAACCAGTCGAGCCCGGTGCCTTCACAGATCAACCCGAGCGTTTGCAATGCCCGCCCGGTGTCGGATACATGAACGTGCGCAATCGGCGCAGGGCCCAGTGCGGCGAGCAAGGCCGTTCCCATGCGCGTCGCCTGATCGCACCCAAGCCGGGTCAGGGGCGTGTGGATCGTGTTCGATTGCAACACACGGTGCAGGTTAAACATCGTTTCGCCGTGGCGCATGATGAAATAGCGGGTCTTGGTCATGGCTTGCCGATCGTTTGAACAGGATAGGAAATCGCGATCACTTCCCATTCCTTTTGGCCAGCGGGCAGGCGCACCCGGCGCAAATCGCCGACGCGCGCGCCGCGCAGCGCGATAGCGATCGGCGCGGTCCACCCGATCAGTCCGGCAGTGGCGTCCTGTTCATCGTCGCCTACCAATGTCAGCACGCGGCGATTGTCATCATGGTCGGCGATTTCGATAGTGGCGCCAAACAGCGCGCGGGTATGATCGAGCTGCCCGGTGGGGTCGATCACCCGCGCTGCTTTCATCCGCCGCGCAATGAACGAAAGTTCGCGGTCGATCTCGCGCATCCGTTTGCGGCCATAGAGATAATCGCCGTTTTCCGACCGGTCGCCGTTGCCCGCGGCCCAGCTGACGATTTCGACAATCTGCGGCCGTTCAGTGCCGAGCAGATGGTCGTACCGCGCGCGCATCGCCGCCATACCGGTCGGCGTGATCGGATTGCCGTCAGGTTTCATCGGATGCCGGGTTGCATGAGGCACTTAACCCGGATTGGATTTGCCCAGGAAATGGCTTAGCGGATTGAGGCCACCATAGCTCGCCTTGTCGGGGTTCATCGATTCATAGACGACCGCGTTTTCCATCACACGCACGACATAACTGCGCGTTTCCGCAATCGGAATGCGCTCGATCCAGTCGACCCATTCGATCTGCCCGGTGCGCGGATCGCCATTGGCGCGCAGCCATTTGCCGACATTGCCCCCGCCAGCGTTATAGGCGGCGACGGCCAGCGGATAACTGCCGCCAAACACATTGAGCAAATGGTCGAAATAGGTCCCGCCCACCGCCATGTTAAGCTGTGGATTGGTGATCAACGCGTCGGCAGAATACGACAGCCCCAGCTTGCCCGCCTGTTCGTCGGCGGTGCGCGGCATCATCTGCATCAGCCCGCGCGCGCCGGCGTGGCTGATCGCGTTTTGGGCGAACTGGCTCTCTTGCCGGATGATCGCGTGGATCATCGTCCACGATCGCGCCTGGTCCGATGGAACAGGGATCAGCGGGAATGAAATCGCTTCGAACTGGTTATAGCCATGTTGCCCGGCGGCCTGTCCGACGATCACGCCCAGATCGCGCCGACCCAGTCCTTGCGCCAGTTCGGCGACCAACTGGTGCTGCCCTGGCGTCTGCTGCTGATCCGCGATTTCCTTGAAAAAGCGTATCGTCGTATGCCAATCGCCCGCGCGCGCCACTTCGCGCACCGCTAAAGTCAGCGGCGCGGCGGTAAAGCGCGCGCGTTCGTCGGGTGTCGGTTCGGGCGCATAACCAGCGTTGAGGTGGGGCACAGGCTGGCCCAGCCGTTCAAGCGCGAGCAGGCCATAAAACTGATCGGCATGGCTTGCGGCAACCGCAAACGCCTGTTGCGCCTCGGCCGGATGCCCGCTGCGCACGAGCGACAGCCCGGCCCAATACATGCCCTTGGCCTTGACCCCGGGGCCGCGCGCAGCATCGGCATAATGGCGGAACAGCGTCGCCGCGGTCATTGCATCGTGATTGTGCCACAGCGCGCTGGTCCCGCCGAGCCAGGTCAGCGAAGTGTAATCATCGCGCACGCCATAGGATTGCTGGCTGATATCCTCGCCCGGGGCAAAGGCGTCAGCCGCGCCCAGCGCAATCCGCGCCGCACCACTCATATCGCCAATTTCGGCGGCCGCGCGCGCGGTAAACAGCTGTTCGGAAATCCAGTGCGGCAGGTCGAGCGGCCTGCCATTCAAACGCGGGCGATTGGCAAGATACGTCGTCTCTGCCGCGATCTGCCCCAATCGGTGCAATTCGCGCGCGCGCTGAAACACAAAGCCCGGGTCGCTGTCGAGCATCGCCGCCGGGATCGCGGCGGCGGCATAGGGATCGCCGCCAGCCAGCGCGGTCAGGCGTCCTTGCGTTACGGGACGCACCCCGGGCGATGTCCAGGGCAGCACGCGTTGCGCAGGCGCCGAGGCCCCTGCCCACAGCAGCGCATCGATTCGCGCATCGTGGTCGGCGGTGACAAATGTGCTGCCCCAATTGGTCAGGATCGCGGTTTCGGCCGTATCGCTCATGACCCCGCCCCGCCACGCCGCGCGCGCCATATCGCCCGCCTCTGGCCGACCCATCAACCGCAACGCCAGCGCATATTGCGCGCGCGCCGGGTTGGTCAGCGGCGGAAACCGGTCGAAAAACGCCACCAGTGATTGCGGGGCAGGCGTCTCGTGATCGAGCGCCGCCTCTGCCGCGCGGCGCAGGCGGTCTTCATCGGGAAAGCCAGGGTATGATGCGACAAACCCGGCATAATTGGAAAAACCATATACAGGCGCACTGCTGAGCAGTTTCCACCGCTCGATCGCCTGGGAAATCGGTGCCTGACTTTGGCTGGTCAATTGCGCGCGCGCACGGTCCCATGCTGAACCGTCGTAATCGCCATCGCTTGCGTTCGCCAGCGTTCCGGCCACGACCGGCGCCAGCGCCAACAGGATCCAGCGCCGTGCATGCGACCCGCGTTGCGCGCGATAAAGCCGCAGTGCAGTCGTCAACCGGCGCAGCCGGCCGGGCGGTAAAGGCATGTCCGTGCTGGACATCAGGGGGGGCGTCTCCCTATCAGGCGCATTCATGACAGTTGGTGTAATGCCGGCCAGTGTCACGCCAGCCAGTATAACGGCGCGGTGGTTTTGAATTTAATTACCTCGATTTGCTTTATGCCCCCATTTGAGGATCAAAGTCCATGTTTTCCGGCTCCATTCCCGCGCTCGTAACACCTTTTCGCGATGGCGCGCTGGATGAGAAAGCGTTTCGGCGGCTGGTTGACTGGCAGATTGAAAACGGGTCGTCGGCGCTGGTGCCGTGCGGCACGACCGGCGAAAATTCGACATTGTCGAATGCCGAACACCACCGTGTGATCGAATTGTGCGTCGAACAGGCCGCCGGGCGCGTGCCGATCATCGCCGGTTGTGGCAGCAACGACACGATGAACGCGTTGTTGCATATGAATTTTTCCAAAAAGAGCGGCGCAACTGCGGCATTGCTCGTGGCGCCCTATTACAACCGGCCGAGCCAGGCCGGGCTAGTTGCGCATTTCAGCTACCTGGCGCAACATAGCGATCTGCCGATGATCCTGTACAACGTGCCGGGACGTACGGTGACCGATATACAGCCCGAAACAGTGTGCGAACTGGCGCTGCGGTTTCCCGATCGAATTATCGGGATAAAGGACGCCAGCGGCGATTTGTCGCGCGTCACCGACCATCGCATGGGGATCGGCAAGCATTTCTGCCAGCTATCGGGCGATGACGAACTTGCGCTGCCGGCCAATGCGGCGGGCGCGGTCGGTTGTATTTCGGTGACCGCCAATGTTGCGCCGCGCCTGTGCGCCGATTTTCAGGAGGCCTGCGCCGCCAACGATTTTGTGCGCGCGCGCGAATTGAACGACCGGCTCTACCCGCTGCACTATGCCATGTTCGAAGATGCCTCACCCGGGCCGTTGAAGTATGCGCTGACCCGCGTGCACAACTGGATTACCGAGGAATTGCGCATGCCGCTGGTTGCTTGCAACGATACCGCGCGCCAGGCGGTCGATGCCGCGTTGGTTCATGCCGGGCTGCTGTAAACAACTGTGATTACGGAAAATGTCGGGTGATTGGTGGCGGCAACTGATGGATAACCGGCACCCGTCCACAATTTGTTCGTCACGCCGGACTTGATCCGGCATCCATCGCGCGGCTGGGCACCATGTCCAGTAACCGATTGCCAATGACCCGGTCTCGCTCCAATCCGGCCCTGCTATGCAAAGGATGGATGGTTACCGGATCAAGTCCGGCATGACGAAAGATAGCGCGGATAGGCGATGCCAGCATGCCCGGAGCCGGGCCACATTGATATCAGGCGTCAGATCTTGACCACTACGTCATCGACCATCCGTGGCTTGCGGTCAGCGACTGACCGGTCAAGGCATTGGTCGGGAATGCGGCAAAGAACAGCGCGACTTCGGCAATGTCTTCGACCGTGGTGAATTCGCCATCGACTGTCTGGCCCAGCATGACTTTGCGGATCACTTCGTCCTCGCTGATCCCCAGTTCGCGCGCCTGTTCGGGGATCTGTTTGTCGACCAGCGGCGTCCGCACAAACCCGGGGCAGATCACATTGGTGCGAATGCCTTTGGGCCCGCCTTCCTTGGCAATCACGCGCGCCAGGCCCATCAGCCCGTGCTTGGCGGTGACATAGGCGCTTTTCAGGGCCGAAGCCTCTTTCGAATGGACCGATCCCATGAACAGGATCGTGCCCGATTTCTGCGCGTACATATGCGGCAGCACTGCCTTGCTGGTCAGGAATGCGCCATCGAGATGGATCGACAGCATCTTTTTCCAGTCGGCAAAGGCAAAGGATTCGACCGGATTGACGATCTGGATTCCCGCGTTTGACACCAGCACGTCGACAGTGCCCCAGGCCGCGACCACGGCGGCAACCCCGTCATTGACCGCGTGTTCATCGCCGACATCCATTGCCACCGCCATTGCCATACCGGGGTGATCGGCATTGATCTGGTCCGCTACCGCTTGCGCACCATCCAGGCGCAGATCCGCAATCGCGACTCGTGAACCTTTCGCTGCAAACTGGCGCGCAATGCCGAGCCCGATGCCGCTGGCGGCCCCGGTGATCAGCGAAACCTTGTTATCGAGTTGCATGGGGGTGCTTTCGGTCTGGATTGAACTGATCCCGGCCTCTAAATGATGGTCTGTGAATTTGCCATCGGCATCGACCTTTGCATTTGCGCGCGCATCTCCCTACATGCGCTGGACCATGGCGCGTCCGACCCCACCCGAATTCGACAAAAAGAAGATCCTCGCCGAGAACCGGCGCGCGCGCTTCGATTATTTCATCGACGATGTCTATGAGGCAGGGATCGCGCTGACCGGCACAGAGGTCAAATCGCTGCGCTTTGGCCAGGGATCGATCGCCGAAAGCTATGCCGAAGTGAAAAACGGCGAAGTCTGGCTGATCAATTCAAACATTCCCGAATTCAGCCACGGCAACCGGTTCAACCATGAGCCCAAGCGCGTGCGCAAACTCCTGCTCAAAGAGCGCGAGATCGCCAAATTCCACGGCGCGGTCGAACGCAAGGGCATGACGCTGGTCCCGCTGTCGGTCTATTTCAACAGCCGCGGTCGTGCCAAAGTCGAACTGGCACTGGCCCGAGGTAAAAACAACGCCGACAAACGCGCCACCACCAAAGACCGCGAATGGCAACGCGACAAGGCGCGCATCATGCGCGAACACAGCTAGGGGTTTGGCGGTGGGATCGGTTTGCAAACACGGCTTGGCACATGGCACCTAACGACCAGTTTCTGACATGCTGACACCGATATCCGCGCTTTCTTTCGTCATGCCGGACATGATCCGGCACCCATCCATCCTTTGCGTGGCTGGCCTCGATCGGGGCGAGACGCGGCCATGGGCGATCGGCTGTTGGACATGGTACCCAGCCGCGTGATGGGTGCCGGATCAAGTCCGGCATGACGAGGGAGTTCTGAACGGGTGTCCGCGTTCCATCCCTTGCCGCCAATGCCCTGTGTAGGGCCCGCTCGCTGGGGCGGTATGGCAGACCGCGCCGTTATAGCCGGGCCAGTACTGACACACAGAAATGCTGAAATTGGCCGAGACCCAGACAATATTCGTATTCGATCACTCCGTCCGGTCGTGAGCGTGATGTTGAGTATTAAAAGCCTTGCAAAGGGACTTTCCGTTTTCTACCACTTCCGGCCAATCTGGCGATGTATTTGCAAGCGATATGATCGCCAACGTGTTATGCCAACAGCCGCTTCATCAGGAAAAAGCGTTGCTGGCCAACGGGATGGTCGGGTAATGTGCCAAACAGGCTGTAGCCCAGCTTTTCATAAAACCCGCGCGCCTGAAACTCGTACGTGTCCAGCCAGATGCCCGTGCAGCCCGCCTCGCGCGCGATAGCTTCGGCCTGTTGCATCAGCGCGCGGCCCAGGCCTTTGCCGCGCAACGCCTCTGGCAGGCCCAGCAATTCGATGAACAGCCAGTCATAGCTGATCCGGCCCCATAGCCCGCCATCTGTGGTGCCATCTTCGGCAGTTACCATAATGGCGACCTGGCGGATGCCGGGATTGCCCGCCTGTGCGATGTTATAAGCGCGCAATGGTGCCAGCACGGTCTCACGATCGGCGGGCGAGGGGTCGGCAGGAACTGTCAGGCGAAATGACACGCAGTATTCAATCTGCCCCGTCGGGGTTCAA
>JAYTHT010000020.1:0-7186 GCA_043732365.1 Novosphingobium sp.
GAAGCGCTGGCGCTGGCACTGGTGTCGCGACTCGAACCGATCGAATGGACCGAAGCAGACGATCTTGCCAGCCAGCCATCGGCAGGCGTTGCGCCGGTGATTGCACCACCCACCGCACACTGATGGGGGCGGCGCATCCGGGGCTAGCTGGCCCGGATTGTTGCGACAAAATGCACCGGGCGTCCGTTGAACGGTGCCCGGTGTTGTCGTTTTTGGTGCGATTATCGGCGCGCGGCGAAGCGGTCGCCACGTGGGGCAAACCGCATTCTGCGCGGTCCAATCCGCCAGCAAGCCTTTGCCTGATCAAAATAGCCCGGATTCCGGGGATAAATTCTCTGTCTTGCAACGATTTGCCTTTGACAGTGCCGGGGTTTCCCGTTCATGTCCCGCAACCCGTCACACTGATTCCGACGCAACAAGACCTGCATAAAAACCAAGTAGGGGGTTCCCGGTATGAACAAGAACGATCTGATCAGCACTGTTGCCGATACTAGCGGCCTGACCAAAGGCGATGCGACCAAAGCGGTGGAAGCCGTGTTTGAAGCAGTCACCGGTGCGCTGGCCAAGGGCGACGAAGTTCGCCTGGTTGGTTTCGGCACTTTCTCGGTTGCCAAGCGTAAAGCGTCCACCGGTCGCAACCCGCGCACCGGCGAACCGATGTCGATCAAGGCTTCGGCGCAGCCGAAGTTCAAGGCTGGCAAGGGTCTGAAAGACGCTGTCAACTGACCCTTGCGCCGATGGGCCTGGCGGTTTCGCCTGGACTTTGACGCACAAGATTGTGTCACACAAAAAACCGCGCCGGGGGTATCCCCAGCGCGGTTTTTTGTGTGCGGGCCGATTATACCAATTTGCGGTGACCCTCACCGGTCAGGATCACCGCAGCTTTGCATCAGTCCCCTTTGGGACGGATCGACGTAGCATAAAGTGCAATGGCCGCCGCCGTCGAGACATTCAGGCTTTCGATCGCGCGCGAAATCGGCAGGCGTGCGACCGCGTCGCAATGCTGCACGACATTGCGGCGTATCCCTTCGCCCTCTGCGCCCAGCACCAGTGCGATCGGGCCAGCGGGTAGCGCAGCGGGGAATGCGGTCTTGCCCGCGCCATCCAGAGCGATGCGCCAATATCCGGCCTCGGCCAGGGTTTCGAGCGCGCGCGCCAGATTGATCACGCGCACCCACGGCACGATTTCCAGCGCGCCCGACGCAGACTTTGCCAGGGTGCCGGATTCAGGCGGGGCATGGCGGTCTTGTGTGATCACTGCGGCGACATTGAACGCGGCACAACTGCGCAAGATCGCACCGACATTGTGCGGATCGGTGACCTGATCCAGCACCACGATCGTGCGCCCGGCCGCCTCGTCCAGCACCTCGTCGAGTGCCAGTTCGGGCAGTGGCGCACAATCGAGCACCAGTCCCTGGTGCGGCGCATCGCGCGCAACCAGCCGGCCCAGATCGGCGGCTTGCGCATATTCGATCGGCAGAGTCGCTGGCAGTTCGGCATCGTGGTGGTCCAGCATCGCCTGAATCGCCTCACGCGTGCCCCACAGCTTCTTTGCATCGCGTTCCGGGTTGGTCAGCGCCGCCTCGACCGCATGGCGCCCCCACACCCGGATCACCCCGGTGCTGCTGCGCCCCGATCCCCGCCCGCCCTGCATCCGTCCGGCACGGCCACGCAACGAGGTATCCTTGCGATCGCCATCGTACGTGACATTGGAACGGTCGTTGGTCGGGCGGCGGGGAGGAGCCATGGCACGGGCACTTTCGTCTGGGGCAGGGATGCGCAATGGGTTGCGCCAAGGAAAGGTCGATTGGATGTTCGGCTGGATGTTAGATTTCAGGCGCCCTGTGCCACCCCCCCCATTGACAGGCAAGCCCCGCTTCGCCAAAGGGTCGCCTCGCTCGGCTGGTAACGCCGCTTTCGCACTTCGCGAAGGCAGCATATGCCAGGTCTTCGCAAGAGGCCCGGCACCGGCAAGTCTGGTGTGGACAGGTGGCCGAGTGGTTAAAGGCAGCAGACTGTAAATCTGCCCGTGCAAGCGTACGCTGGTTCAAATCCAGCCCTGTCCACCACTAGACCAAGCACCGTTAGTCTCCCGCCTATCGCCGTGATCCAGCACCGAGCCAGACGGCGGATGGCCCTGGCTGGATTGCGGTCATTCGGCCAAGATTGCAGGCGATTGCTGGGCCTGCCGCCGGAGCAACCAACCGGCAAATCCCATGGTCTATTTCGGCGCCAGATGGGTGTCGAACCAGTCGATCGTGCCCTGATCGACCTGGCGCAAGTGGTCGGGTTGACGAATGCCATGGCCTTCGCCGGCCAGGATCAGCAGCCGGGTTTTCACGCCGACCTCTTTCAATCCGTGCCAGAATTCAACCGACTGCGGGGTCGGGCATTCGACATCGCGTTCCCCGACATACAGGAACGTCGGGGTGGTCGCCGTCTTGATCGTTTCGAGTGGGGATAGTTTGCGATAGATCGCCGGGTCGTCATAAGCCGATGCGCCGAAAAACGGAATGATCCAGCGGTCGATGCCGTTTTCGCCGTAATAACTGGTCCAGTTGGCGATGCCGGCGCCGGCCACGGCGGCATGGAACCGGTGGCTGTGCGTCACCGCCCACATCGTCATGAAACCGCCATAGGAATGGCCAAACATGCCGAGGCGCTGGTCATCGATCGGCGCGACTTTTTCCACCGCATCCACGCCCGCCAGGATATCGCGCAGATCCCCGCCGCCGAAATCGCGGACATTGGCGCGGGTAAAGCTTTCGCCTTGGCCATAACTTCCGCGCGGGTTGGGCAGGAACAGATAATACCCACGGTCGAGCAAGTGGCGCATCGTCCCCGAAAGCGACGTATTGGTGAAATAGGTCGGGGTCGATGCGGCGCTCGGGCCGCCATGGACAACCACCACCATTGGATATGTCTTGCCCGGTGGTACGTCCCCGGGCGCCAGTAACCAGCCCTGGACATTGCGTCCTTCGCTGGTCCAGGTGATGCTGCGCGCGGTTCCGGCGCCGGTCAGCGCGGTGTTTTCGTGTGTGATTGTCGCCGCCAGGCCGAGCCGGGCGATCGGTCCCGCCGTCACTTCGGGGGCGTGGCCGAAATCCTCGATCACCATCGCGGCCCGTTGGCCAGAGGCGTCGAGCGCGATCTGGCCGTCGCCGGCATGGATCGAAACCGGGGCCGACCATAGCGTGCGGATCTGGCCACCTGTTGGATCGATCGTCACGATCGCCTCGTGATCGCCGATCAACGCGGTTGCCACGATCCGGCCCTGACGCCATTGCAACGAGGTCACGCTGCCCGCAAAGCCCGGTGTCAGGTCGCGCGCGGGGCCGCCCGCCGCCGGTACCAGCCAGACATCGCCGCCGACTGCGCCGAAATCGCTCATCAGTCCGCCGATATATGCGACGGTCCGGCCATCGGGGGCCACACGCGGAAAATTCATCTGATCGCTGGGCGCGGCCAGGCGCCGGGTCGTGCCGCTTGCCAGATCGATATGGTCGAGGTGCGCAATCCACCAGTTATCGTCGCCATCGCCCTGGGCCAGCGTCGCGACAAACCCGTCACCGCCGGGCATCCAGTCGTATTCGTAGACATAGCTGTCGGCGGGCGAGACCGCGCGCGGGGCGTCATGGCCATCAACCGCCAGGACAGCGATGCGTTTTTCATCCAAAGTTTCGCCGATGTCGCCGACTTGCGCTGCGGCGGCTTGCGTCGCGCCCACTTCCTTGTGCGCGCCCAAAATCACGAGCAGCGCCAGCGTGCGGCCATCGGGCGCAAAGCGTGGTCGTTCGGCAACACCTGTGACTATTGTCCGGGCCGATACAGCGCCGTCAGCCACGAGATACAGCGTGGTCGTGCTCGCCTTGCGATCGCGGCCGAGAAAGGCGATGCGCCGTCCGTCGGGGGCAAAGGTCGGGTTTTGGTAGTCGCAGGCGGGGCACGGGTCATAGCGGGCAAGCACGCCACCTTTGACGGTATCTCGGATAACCAGCGTCTTGTGCGCGATCTCTCTCGCATCGTCGCGCTCGTCCGCTTCGAGCATGGCAATTTGATCGCCCTGCGGAGCGAGCGCCAACCCGGTAAACGCATGTTGGTGTGTGGTGACAGGCGCGGGTGCAGCAGCAACGGCGATGGCAAGCACTGCGGTAAGAATCGGCATCAGGACAAGCCCTCGCATGGAGAGATTTTGGACGGGACGAAGCCTCAGGTTACTTGCTAGATTGCGGTTTAGCCAACCCCATTTCGTTGCAATTGTGCCAAATGCCACGCGTTCGCAGGCGAAGGTCCGACGCTTTGGGTGCGAGGGGATGCGCATCGCCCGCTTTGTTTGCCCCACCTGATTGCCAGCGTGACCTTGTCCTGCTCTTTTGACAGGCCGCGTGGCAACGCCGGATCGGGGAGCGGATAGTGGCAATTTCGGGCAGATTTTCAGGGGGCGCGATCAGCGCCCGCGAACGGCGGCGCGGCATCATCATGGTGGCTGCGTCTGCCGTGTTGTGGAGCACAGCGGGGCTGTTTGTGCGCATGGCGGCGCTCGATACCGCCACTCTGGTGTTGTGGCGTTCGCTGTTTGCCGCGCTGGCGCTGGGCACGCTGGCACTCGCGCGGCGCGGCCCGGCGGCGATTGCGGGTGTGATCCGCAGCGGGCCGGTCGGCGCTCTGTTTATCGGCACATCGGTCGTGTCGAGCACGGCTTATGTGCTGTCGCTACGCCTGACGACGGTGGCCAATGTGATGACGGTCTATGCCGTGTTGCCGTTCGTTGCGACCGCGATCGGTTTTGTGTGGATCGGCGAACGGGTCAGCCGGCGGTTTTTGATCGCGGGCGGCCTGGCTGCGGCGGGGATTGCGGGGATGGCTGGTGCTTCGGCGGGGGCGGGGGATATGCTGGGGATCGTCGCCGCCTTGACTATGACCATCGGGTTCGGGGTGCAGCTCGTTGCGATCAAACGCCATGGCGGGGTCGATGTGGTTGCGCTCAATGCCTGTGCAGCGGTGGCGTGCGTGCCGCTTGTGCTGCCGTTTGCACATCTGGTGCTGCCTTCGCCGGTGCAACTGGTCGCATGCGCGCTGTATGGCACGCTGACCACCGGATTTGCCTACGTGCTGGCGCTTGAAGGCGGGCGGCGGGTTTCACCGGGCGAGGCGGGGTTTATCTCGATGCTCGATGTCGTGCTCGGCCCGTTGTGGGTGTGGCTGGCGTTTTCGGAACGGCCGGGCGTGGCTGTGCTGATCGGTGGCAGTGTCGTGCTGGGCTCGGTCACGTGGTATTTGCTGACCTTGCCGGCGCAAGCAGAGCCAGATCATGACGCGCCGTATCGGGCTGCTGCTGGGTCCGCGTTGGCCGACTGATGTTTGACCAGCGCATGCTTTTTGCGATTTCTGACAAAAACCGGTTCCCACTGTTTGCGATCATGCCTAGAAGCCCGGCCATGCCCGGAGACATCTTAGACAATCGCGGTCGCGGAACAGCTGGTTGGAGCTGGCCCCCAATCCATCCTGAAGGCCGCAAGTTCGGCGCCATTGCTGCGGTTGCGGCGCTGGTTGTCGGCTTTTTCGGCTGGAGCTTTATCGCCTGGCCACTGGTCGCGCTGACCTTTGGCATCCTCGCGTTTTTTCGCGATCCCGAACGGGTTACGCCGCGCGACGATGCGTTTATCGTGGCACCGGCGGATGGATTGATCACGCTGATCCAGAAAGTGCCGCCCCCGCGCGAGCTGTCGGCCAACGACGGCACCGGGGTGATCGGCATGGGCACCGTGCCGGTGACGCGCGTGTCGATTTTCATGTCGGTGTTCGATGTGCATATCAACCGCGCCCCGATCGGTGGCACGATCCGCCGCGTTGTCTATATTCCGGGCAAATTCCTCAATGCCGATCTCGACAAAGCCAGCGAAGAGAACGAGCGCCAGCATTTCCTGATTGAGCGCGGCGATGGCTTGCACATCGGGTTTACCCAGATTGCCGGACTGATCGCGCGGCGGATCGTGCCGTTTGTGAAAGCGGGCGATATTGTTGCTGTCGGCCAGCGGGTCGGTCTGATCCGCTTTGGCAGCCGGGTCGATGTCTATCTGCCCGAAGGCACCGAACCCAAAGTCCTGATCGGCCAACGCGTCGTCGCGGGTGAAACCGTGCTTGGCGAAGTCGGCCAGGCGCCGCTGATCGAGGGCATTCGGCAGTGATCCCACATCCCGACGATGAGTCGGGCGACGAATGCCCTGAATTTGGTGTTGAAGATATTGGAACGTCAAAAACCGCTGGCTACGAATTCGGTCGGCGACCACTGCCGCCCGGACTGACTTTGCGCGGACTGGTGCCCAACGCGATCACGTCGGCGGCGCTGTGCTGCGGTTTGACCGGTATTCGATTTGCGATTGGCGGTGAATTCCAGTCGGCAGTGCTTGCCGTGATTCTGGCCGGGATGCTCGATGGCCTGGATGGACGGGTGGCGCGGGCCATGCGCGCGTCGTCGCGCTTTGGCGCAGAACTCGACAGCTTGTCCGATGCGATTGCGTTTGGTGTGGCGCCTGCGCTGATCCTGTATCTGTGGTCGTTGCAACTGATGCCGAGCCTGGGCTGGTTTGCCGCGTTGGCGCTCGCGGTGTGTTGCGCGCTGCGGCTGGCGCGTTTTAATGCGCAAATTGATATGGCCGATCAACCTCATAAAAGCACCGGGTTCCTGACCGGGGTGCCCGCGCCGGTCGGTGCGGGGCTGGCCCTGATGCCGATCTATCTGTGGATCGCCAGCGGCCGTGACGAATTCCGCATGCCAATCCCTGTTGCCATCTGGACCGCAATCATCGCGTTCCTGATGATTTCCAACACTGCGACCCTGGGCTGGACCGGGTTGCGTCCGCGCCGCGCGATTCGATTGGAAGTCATTGGCCTGATCGGGCTGGTCTTTGCCGCGCTCCTGACCAAACCTTGGCTGACTCTCGTCGGGGTTTGCGCGGTCTATATCGCACTGTTGCCCGTGGGCGTGGTGCGTTACCGCCGGATTAAGCGGCAGCGTGGACTTTCGAGGGCCTGAACGGGCGCGCTGCGGTCCGAGTCCCGCGCAAGACCTGCGCCTTGGCAGCACCACGTTTTGCAACCACACGTGCAGCAACAGTGTTTTCTGGCACAGCGATGGCAGGGACCGGTGCCAGCGCGCCATCATGGCGCGGCGTTTCGATCAGGG
>JAYTHT010000021.1:0-2081 GCA_043732365.1 Novosphingobium sp.
GCCATTTTCGGTGCCGATCACAAATGTGTAAAATCCGTCGAGGTCTTCCAACCCGGCCTCCAGCGCGGCGGTCAGGCTGTCGCCTTCGCGCAAGCGCCAACTGATGTATCCGGCCGCGACTTCGCTATCGTTGTCGGTCGCAAAATTCAGGCCTTCGCGCTCCAGTCGGCGGCGCAAAGAGCGGTGGTTCGACAGCGAGCCGTTATGGACCAGGCACTGATCGCGCCCGGTGGAAAACGGGTGCGCACCATCGGTCGTGACCGCACTTTCGGTCGCCATGCGGGTGTGGCCGATGCCGTGCGTACCGGCCATCGCGGGCAATGCAAAGCGATCTGCAACCTGGCGCGGCAATCCGACCTCCTTGTACAATTCGATACGCTTGCCGGTGCCTGTCACCACCAGATCGGGGCGATTGAGCGCGATCCAGCCGCGAACGTGGTCTTCGGCTGCAACCGGGAACGACAGCACCATGTGGGTGTCGCGCTTTACCGCGACAGCCAACCCAGCCAGGCCGCTTGCAACATCCTCAAGACTGGGCCCGCGCACGGTGATTTTCAGGTGGTCCGCTGTGCCGCCGCCATAGATGGCAAAGCCCGCGCTATCGGGGCCGCGACTGGTCATGACCACGAGCATATCGGCCAACAGTCGACCCAGTTCAGGCTCCAGCGCCGGGTCCTTCAGGAACAGGCCGACAATTCCGCACATATTTGCAACTCTCCTGCTCGCGTGACCATCAAGACAGTCTGGGGGATAGTCTGGCGAGCGGGAGCGTGTCAATCACGAAGAAACGGAATTTCCCAAGAGGAAAATATTAATCCCGGAACACGACGGTCTTGTTGCCGTGCAACAAGCTGCGTCCGTCGAGATGCAATTGCACCGCGCGGGCGAGCACGCGCCGTTCGATATCGCGGCCCTTGCGCACCAGATCGTCGGCCTGGTCGGCGTGAGTGATCCGTTCGACATCCTGTTCGATAATCGGGCCTTCATCCAGATCGCCGGTCACGTAATGCGCGGTCGCACCGATCAGCTTTACCCCGCGTTCGTGCGCCTGGTGATAGGGCTTGGCGCCTTTGAACCCGGGCAGGAACGAATGGTGGATGTTGATGCAACGGCCCGACAGCCAGGACGCCATTTCGTCGGACAGGATCTGCATATAGCGCGCCAGCACGACCAGATCGGCGCCGGTCTGCGTGGCGATGTCGCGGATCTGCGCCTCTTGTGCGGCCTTTGTGTCGCGCGTGACGGGCAAATGGTGAAACGGAATGGTGCCAAAGTTGATGTCGCTAAGCGAGGACTGCGGGTGGTTTGACACCACGCCGACCACGTCCATTGCGATTTCGCCCATTTTCAGGCGGTACAGCAGGTCGACCAGGCAATGGTCGAACTTGCTGACCAGGATCAGCACCTTTTGCAGATGATCGCGGCGTCGCAAAGTCCAGGTCATCGCGAAATTACCGGCGATGGTCGTCAAGCCGTTACGGATCGCCGTCTCATCCCCAATGCCCTCGACACCGGTGCCCTCCACCGCAAACACCAGTCGCATGAAAAAACGGTTGGCTACGATGTCGTCGTATTGCGACGCCTCGGTAATATTGCCGCCGTGGTTGAAAATCGAGGTGGCCACCGCCGCGACGATGCCCGGCACATTGCCGCACGAAAGGGTGAGCAGAAACTCGGTCATGGATTATCCTTCAACAGCATGGCGCCAAATAATGGCCGCCGGTTTCTGGCCAAAAGCCATGCAGCAACAAAAATGCTTCAAAGAGCGGGGATGGAGGCATCCAGCCAGTGGCGCAGGCCACCGGTAAAGCTGCGGAAAACCGCCAGGTGGTAATCGCCGGGCGTGGCAAATTGGACGACCACGCCCAGATGCGCGATCATGCTGACCACCACGGCGCCGGGGGCCAGCGCGGTGAGATCGACCGGCAGACCCTTTTGCAACAGGCGCTGCGCATCGGCTCCGGTGATGTGAAACACGCAATACGCGCTCGACTGATCGACCACGACGGCGATGCCCGTCAGTTTTTCGCCCAGCCTGTCGGTCCAGTCGGGCGCACCAGCCTTGGTAAACGCCAGCCATT
>JAYTHT010000022.1:0-7150 GCA_043732365.1 Novosphingobium sp.
GAACGCCTGCTGGCTGAAGAAGGGCTGTGCCTGGGGCTATCGAGCGGGATCAATGTCGCAGGCGCGATTGCGCTGGCAAAGGTGCTGGGGCCGGGTAGCCGGGTGGTGACAATCCTGTGCGACACGGGCTTTCGCTATTTGTCGAGCCTGTACAATGCGGACTGGTTGCGGGCGAAAGGCCTACCGGTCTTCCCCTGGCTCGCCACATAGGCTAAACCGTATAGTGATGGCTCTATTTGGAAAGACATCCGAACGGCTGGCGCGAATACGCAGCCGTTCCACCGGCTTTGCCGGGTCGGCGCGTGATTCGTCCGCCGATGGCCTTGCGCCTCCACCCCTGCACCATATGGCGCCCGGATCGCGTGATTTGCGGTCGCAAGCGGTGCACCGGTTGCAAGTCGGGATATTCGGGCTGGCCGCGATGCTCCTGCTGGTCAGCTTGGCCAGTGTGATCATGCAACGCGTCCAGACCGCCGATCGCAGCGCGATTGCCGCCGAGCCAAGCGATTCGGCTAGCGGTTCGGCAGGCGTTTCGCCCGCCAACGATCCGCTGGTCGATCTGGGTGTCGCGCCCGAAGTGCCGGTTGACGGTAATTCCGCAATCCACAAGCCCGCAAGACCCGTCACGACGCATTAAACGGGCACTAATGGGGTACTGAACGGGCCTGCGGCGGGCCATACAGGCCGTTTGCGCGTCAGGCTGGATGCCTTCCCATCGAAAAATCCCGAAATACTGCGGTTTTGCGCGAGTCGCGCGTGCTTTGTTCATGGTGCGGGAAAGTACGGGACGGCTTATCTATTTGGAGTATGGGCAATTACGAGTATCCATAGATTCCAATGCTTTTTCATGACTTGTATGGTTAGCGCAGCGCTAGCCTTATTCGACTAAATCTGGCTTTGCCCGCGAATTGCCCACGGAAATTCAACGATAATCCGTTTTTTCCCGTAATTTCCCGTTGTCGCCCGGACTATCCCACTATAAGACCCCGTTATCGGGACGAATTTCCTGCCGCATCCCATGGATGAGCTGCCGCGCCATGGCGTTGCGCGGACGCGCGGGTTTTTGTCTGACGGGGTGGCTGTTTTCGGATGCGCGACGGAAATTCTTCAGCGCGAAATCATGACGTTTCAAATCAGGGGGAAATTGCGTGACGGGTGGGCCGTCAAATTATTGGGGACAGGGCTTTTCGCCGCGTGGCGACAAGAGCCGCTTTGTCCTGCCCGCCGATTTCCGCGCTACCGTGCTTGCAGCGTCGGGCCAGAGTCCCGCGCTGTGCCTCGACAAACATCACAAATTGCCCTGCCTTGTCGGCTTTGGCCTGTCGCGCGCGGAGGCATTTGCCGATCAGATCATGCACGAGGAACGCGTGGCGCTGGAACGCGCGGCCCCGTTTGATGCCGATGAACGCGCGGCGCAGCTTTTCGGGTTCATGCGTACAAAATTCGACGAATCGGGCCGTTTCATCATGCCCGAACATTTGTCCGAACAGGCGGGGATCGGCGACGCGCTGTATTTCCACGGCGGCGGCACCAATTTCACGATCTGGGCGCCCGATGTCCTGTTCGCGATGGGCGCAGGCTGGGACAGCGCCAAGGCCACCTGTCGCGCGCTGATGGCAGACGCGGGCGCGCGGGGGCGGCGTAAATGACCGCCCCGCACATCCCGATCCCACTGCACATCCCGGTCCTGCTGAATGAAGTGGTCGCCGCGCTGGCCCCGGCGCCGGGTCTGGTCATGGCCGACGGCACATTTGGCGCAGGCGGTTATGCGCGCGCGCTGATTGCGGCGGGCGCACAGGTCCATGCGTTCGATCGCGATCCGGACGCAATTGCAGCGGGTGTTATGCTGGCCGAGGCGGTTGGGCCTTCACCATCGCTGATGCTGCATCACCGGCGGTTTTCCGAATTGTCCGAAACTTTGCGCGACGCTGGCGTTGGCCTGGTCGATGGCGTGGTGCTCGATATCGGGGTCAGCTCGATGCAATTGGATCAGGCCGAGCGCGGATTTGCCTTTTCGACTGACGGGCCGCTCGATATGCGCATGGCGCGCGATGGGCAAAGCGCCGCCGATTTCCTCAACACCGCCGACGAAGCCCAGATTGCCGATGTGATCTATCGTTATGGCGAAGAACGCCAGTCGCGGCGAATCGCGCGCGCGGTCGTGGCCGCGCGTCCGGTGACGACAACGCGGCAGTTCGCCGAAATCGTGCGCCGCGCGCTTGGCTGGCATACCGGCGAGAAAAAGGACCCGGCGACGCGCACATTTCAGGCGGTGCGCATCCATATCAATGGCGAACTGGATGAGCTGGCCGCCGGGCTGGCCGCCGCAGAGGCGGTGCTGGCGCCCGGCGGGCGGCTGGCGGTGGTGACATTCCACAGCCTGGAAGACCGCATGGTCAAACAGTTCCTGCGCGAAGCATCGGGCAGGGTGCCCGGCGGTTCGCGCCATTTGCCCGAACTGGCGCGCGCATCGGCGCCGGTGTTTGGCAAACCCTCTGCGGCGATTCGCCCGGGGGATGAAGAATTGGCGCGCAATCCGCGCGCGCGTTCCGCCACTTTGCGTTGGGCCATCCGCAGCGATGCGCCCCCACGCAATCCGGCGACACACAGTCCAAGGGAGCTAGCGGCATGATGGTCACTGCCCGACGCCTGCGTTCGATCGGCTGGATGGCCACACTGGTGGTCTGTGTCGCGCTGGTCATGGTCCTGGCGTTCCGCGTCAACGCGCTGCGCAGCCAGGTGCATTTGTCGCAGGCAAAGATCATCGCGTTGAAGCAGGAAACCATGTACCTCGAAACCGAGTTCGAAACCCGCGCCAATCAACAGCAGTTGAAAACGTGGAACGATGTCGAATTTGGCTATGCAGCGCCGATCGCCTCGCAATATCTCGATAACGAACGCCAGCTTGCCTCGTATGCCAAGCCAGCCGAACCCGACGCGCCCGCGCCAATCCGTGTGGCCAGCGCCGATGATGCAGTGGTCGTGGCGGCGGCGTTTCCGGCGATGGTGTCGCCAGTGACCGGGAAGCCCATAAATGGCCACGCAACGAGCGAAGCTGGCGCCGCAGAGGATCACGCCACAGCCGTTCCACAAACAGATAACGATGATGCGCCAAAGGTAACTCACAAGGCCGTCTACGCAACTGGCCTGGCCGGGTTGGGCAAACGGCTTGGCATGGTGCGCCATGCCGGGCATATGAATAACAAGGCCAAAACCGCCAAGCTCGCCGCAAAGAAGCCCTTCGGACAAAAAACCAAAAGCGCGCGGGGGACCGTAAACAAGTCGCCATCGCTGGCGGGCGTGCAAAAATCGCCATCGCGGGCGTTTGCTGGTCACATCGTGCGGCCAAAGGATCGTTTGGCCAGCGCTGAACCGCGACATCACGCTCTCCCGGCCTCAAAATCGGGCACGCCGCTGATTAAAATTGCCTTGAGGGACGAAAAGACGGCCAAGTGAACGCCTTCAGCTCCGCCAACAGCCCAGAGGCCAACACCATCGCTGGCGCCAGCACGCCCAGCGCCGCGACCGTGAGCGGTGGCGGTCACCCGGGCCGCCGCCATCTGGCAAATATGCGGTTGCTGTCGCTGCAAACTGCGAAAATGCGTTTGTTGTGGGTTGTCGTGGGTTTTGTATTCTTTACCCTGACTGCGTTCATTCGCATCGGCCAACTGGGATATGTTGCGCAGACCCCCGATCATGGCGCCGCTGCCGATGCGCTGGTGCCGCCGCGTGCCGAAATCACCGATCGCAATGGTGTGCCGCTCGCCCGCGCATTTCCCGCCTATTCGCTGTGGTTCAATCCCAAGGCGCTGGGTGCCAAAGGCCAGCCGCTGGTCAAAACCCCCGAAGAAGTCGCCCGCGCGCTCGTCCAGATCTTTCCCGAGGAAGACTATGGCGAGATGCTGGCCAAGCTGAAAGCAGGCAACCCGACATACCTTCGCCGCCGCGTCCTGCCCGAACAGGCCAACAAGATCTTTGCACTGGGCGAACCCGCGCTGGAATTCCCGCGCGAAACCCAGCGGTTTTACCCGCAAGGGTCGCTCGCGGCGCATGTGCTGGGGTATGTCGAAGAAGACGGTCGGGGCAAGCTGGGCATGGAACAAGTGCTCGATGCGCGGCTGACTGATCCGGCGCACCGGGCAGAACCGGTGGCGCTGTCGATTGATGCCCGCGCGCAAGGCGCGATGGAGGATGAACTGTCGCGCGGGATGCTGGAAACCCATGCCAAAGGCGCCGCCGGGATCATCCTCGATGTCGATACCGGCGAAGTCATCGCATTGGCCTCGCTGCCCAGTTTTGACCCCAATCGCGGTGATCTGGCGCGCAATGCGCTGGTGTTCAACCGCGCGTCGAACCAGGTTTATGAGTTGGGATCGACATTCAAACCGTTCACGATTGCTTCGGCGATCGATGCCGGGGTCATCACCAATCTGGCGGTGCGTTATCCGGCCACGCCGTTTAAAATCGATGGGTTTACCATCCACGACAGTCATGCCTTTGGCGCTTCGCTCAATGTGCCAGAGGCGCTGATCCATTCGTCGAACATTGTCACCGCACAAGTCGCCGACAAGCTGGGCGGCCAACGGTTGCGCGATACGATGATCGCGCTTGGCATGAATGCGCGCCCGCCGATCGAGCTGCCGGCCAAGGGTTTTCCAATCTGGCCAAAGGGTGAATGGCCCCGGCTGCGCACGATGACGGTCAGCTATGGCCATGGCATCGCGGTTACGCCGCTGCATCTGGCGGCAGGCTATGCCGCATTGGTCAATGGCGGGATCTGGCGGCCGACGACGCTGTACAAAGTTGATCCTGCGCATGCCGCCGCAGGACGCCGGGTGTTTCAGGCATCGACCAGCGCGCGCATGCGGCAATTGCTGCGCCTGATCGTGGTCGATGGCACGGGCAAAAAGGCCGATGCGTCGGGCTTTCGCGTGGGCGGCAAGACCGGCTCTGCGGAAATTGCGGGCGGGCACGGCGCGGGTTACAAAAACAAGACCGCGATTATCGCGACATTTGCCGCCGCATTCCCGATGGACCGCCCGCGTTATGTGGTGATCGCGATGCTTGATGAACCAAAAGCGACGCAGTCGACATCGGGCCAGCGCACCGCGGCATGGAACACCGCCCCGATCGTCAGCCGGGTAGTGGCGCGCGTCGGGCCGCTGCTGGGCGTGGTGCCTGATGCCAGGCGAGATGTTGACGTGTCCGATCTCACGCCATTGGTCGCCAATGGAGATGGCGAATGAAATTGGCGGGTCTGGTCAGCGCTGCTGGCATTGCCTGTGATCTGCCGGGAACCTGTGATGTGCCGGATGCGAACGTAACCGGCTTTGCCATAGATCATCGCAAAGTCGCGCCGGGCACGGTGTTTGGCGCGTTTGCGGGAACGCGCTTTAACGGCGAGGATTTCATTCCGGCCGCGATTGCCGCCGGCGCGGTGGCTGTGGTCGCGCGGCCCGGCGCGGTGGTTGCTGGCGCGGTGCATATTGCCTCGGACGAGCCCCGCCGCGTGTTTGCGCGGATCGCGGCGCGGTTCTTTACCCCGGTGCCAGAAACGATCGTCGCGGTCACCGGCACCAATGGTAAAACCTCGACGGTCGAAATGACGCGTCAGTTGTGGCGGATGGCCGGGCACCGCTCCGCCTCGATCGGGACGCTGGGCGTGACCACGGCGGATGAAAGCATATCGACCGGGCTGACCACGCCCGACATCGTGACATTCCTGGCCAATGTGTCGGGCCTGGCGCGCGAGGGGATCAGCCATCTCGCCTACGAAGCATCGAGTCATGGGCTGGATCAGTATCGCAACGATGGCCTGCCGGTCAGCGTGGGGGCGTTCACCAATCTGTCGCGCGATCATCTCGATTATCACCTGACGTTTGATGCCTATTTCGCGGCGAAAATGCGGTTGTTTGACGAAGTCGTGCGCGATCGGGGGACCGCGGTGATCTGGGCCGATGACGCGTGGTCGGCGCGGGCCATCGAGCATGTCCGTGCGCGCGGCTTGACCTTGATGACAGTGGGCGCGTCGGGCAAAACGATCCGGCTGATGGACCGGACGCCGACTTTGCTCGGCCAGACGCTGACCTTTGACCATGACGGGCGGTCGCGCACATTTACACTGCCCCTGATCGGCGCGTATCAAGCGGCCAATGCTTTGGTCGCGGCTGGACTGGTGCTGGCAACCGGCGGCGATCCCGATCGCACGTTTGAGGCGCTGGCGCGGTTGCAGCCGGTGCGCGGACGGCTGGAGCGGGCAGCGATCAGCGCCGCAGGCGCGCCGGTCTATGTCGATTACGCGCATACTCCCGATGCCGTGACCGCAGCGTGCGAAGCGTTGCGGCCGCATGTCGCCGGGGCCGGGGCCGGGAAGGGGCCGGGCCGGTTGATCCTGGTGTTTGGTGCAGGCGGAGATCGCGATCCGGGCAAACGGAGCCCGATGGGCGCCGCCGCTGTTGCCGGGGCCGATTTTGTGATTGTGACCGACGACAATCCGCGCGGCGAAGACCCCGCGACGATCCGCGCCGAAGTCATGGCCGGATGCGATGGGCGCGCCCATGATGTGGGCGACCGGCGTACCGCGATCACTGCGGCGATTGCCGAGGCCCGGGCCGGCGACATCGTGCTGATCGCGGGCAAAGGGCATGAACAGGGCCAGATCATCGGGCGGGGCGCTGAAACGCGCGTCCTGCCGTTTGACGATGTGGCCGTCGCGCGGGAGTGTACGGCGTGAGCGCCATTCTGGATTGGCCGGTCGAATCCGGCGATGCGATCGGCACCGCGCTATGGACCGCGGCGCAAATCGCCGAGGCGACGGGTGGCCAAGCAGGCGGTGGCGATTTCGCCGTAGCGGGCGCCGCGACCGACAGCCGCGAAGTGATGGAGGGCGATCTGTTCATCGCGCTGACCGGTGAAGTCGCCGATGGCCATCGGTTTGTCGATGGCGCGGTGGTCAAAGGCGCAGGCGGTGTCCTGGTCGATCGCATAGTGCCGTATCCGCATGTCTGTGTCGTCGATACCGCCGCCGCGCTTGATGCGCTAGGCTGCGCGGCACGCGCGCGCCTGGATGACGAAGCGCGGGTGATCGGTGTCACCGGATCGGTCGGCAAGACCGGGGTCAAGGAGGCGCTTTATGCTGCGCTCGACCGAT
>JAYTHT010000023.1:0-2072 GCA_043732365.1 Novosphingobium sp.
TTTTTTAATGCATCTTGACCTAGGACACCATAGCCCAGGAGCCGCGTGCATGAGCCTTGACGTCCCGCTGAGCCCCGGCTCCAAAGCCGCCGTAATCGACGTCCATATCATCGACGTGTTGCGTCACCGCGTGGGCAAGGATGAACGTGCAGCAAAACCACACGACTGGTATACCGCGACCGTCCTGACATTGCGCGATGCGATCATCGACGTGTGGATGGAATCCACCCGCGATACATATGATACCGCGGGCAAGCGGGTTTATTATCTCAGCCTGGAATTCCTGATCGGGCGGCTGTTGCGCGATGCGCTGTCCAATATGGGCCTGACCCGCGAAATGGAACTGGCGCTGCGCGAACACGGCTTTGACCTGGCCGCATTGGAAGAGCTGGAGCCCGACGCCGCGCTTGGCAACGGCGGGCTGGGGCGACTGGCTGCGTGTTTCATGGAAAGCCTCGCCAGCCTGGATATCCCCGCATACGGCTACGGCATCCGCTACAAGAACGGCATGTTTCGTCAGCGCATCGACGATGGTTGGCAGGTCGAATTGCCCGAAACCTGGCTAAGCCACGGCAACCCCTGGGAATTTCCGCGCCGCGAAAGCGCGTATCTGATCGGCTTTGGCGGCGAAGTCGTCGATCGCGGCGACGCGGTCGAATGGATCCCGGCCGAACAGTTGGAGGCCAGCGCTTATGACACGCCGGTCGTGGGCTGGCGCGGCAAACGCGTCAACACGTTGCGGCTGTGGACCGCGCGCGCGCTCGATCCGATCAAGCTCGATAAATTCAACGCCGGCGATCACGTTGGCGCGCTGGTGGACGAGGCCCGCGCAGATGCGCTGGTGCGCGTGCTGTATCCCGCCGACAACACGCCCTCGGGGCTGGAACTGCGGCTGCGGCAGGAGTTTTTCTTCACCTCGGCCTCGATCCAGGACATCGTGCGGCGCCATGTGCAATATCACGGCGATATCCGAACTTTGCCCACCAAAGCCGCGATCCAGCTGAACGACACGCACCCGTCGGTGGCGGTTGCCGAACTGATGCGCCTGTTGGTCGACATTCACGCCATGGAATTCAACGAAGCCTGGGAAGTCACCAAGGCGACGATCGGCTATACCAACCACACCCTGCTGCCCGAGGCATTGGAATCGTGGCAGTTGCCGCTGTTCGAACGCCTGCTGCCCCGGCATATGCAGATCATTTATGCGATCAACAGCCGCGTTTTGCGCGAGGCGCGGCGCGCCGGGCTGACCGATCAGCAGATTTCCGCGATCAGCCTGGTCGATGAACATGGCGAACGCCGCGTGCGCATGGCCAATCTGGCGTTCGTCGGCGCACACAGCGTCAACGGCGTGGCGGCACTGCACACCGAACTGATGAAATCGACGGTGTTTGCCGATCTGCACGCGCTGTACCCGACGCGGATCAACAACAAGACCAATGGCGTTACCCCGCGCCGGTGGCTGTTGAAATGCAACCCCGGCCTCGTCTCGGTGATCAAGGATGCGATCGGCGATGCGTTTCTGGACGATACGCAAAAACTGTCTGATCTCAATGCGCTGGCCGACGACGCGGCGCTGGGTGAACGCATTGCCGAAGTCAAACGGTCGAACAAAGTCGCGCTGGCTGCGCATTTGAAAACGCTGACCGGCGTGCGGCTCGATCCCGATTCGCTGTTCGATGTGCACATCAAACGCATCCATGAATACAAGCGCCAGTTGCTCAACCTGATCGAGACGGTCGCGCTGTACGATCAGATCCGCAGCCACCCGGAACGCAACTGGGTGCCCCGGGTCAAGATCTTTGGCGGTAAAGCAGCGTCCAGCTATCACAACGCCAAATTGATCATCAAGCTGGCCAATGACATCGCCCGGCGGATCAATTCGGACCCATCGGTCGGTGGATTGCTGAAAGTCGTGTTCGTGCCCAATTACAACGTGTCGCTGGCCGAACGGATCATTCCCGCCGCCGATCTGTCCGAACAGATTTCGACCGCCGGGATGGAGGCATCGGGCACCGGCAATATGAAATTCGCGCTGAACGGCGCGCTGACGATCGGCACGCTCGATGGCG
>JAYTHT010000024.1:0-2056 GCA_043732365.1 Novosphingobium sp.
ATGCGTTTCACGATTACAAAAAGGTCGGGGTTGCGCCTGAACTGGTGGCGCAATGGATCGCTGTGGCGGGGCTGGACAAAGTCCTGAACCGCGCGGGCACGACGTTTCGCAAGCTGTCGGATTCGGACAAGGTGGGTATCGATGCCGCCAAAGCGGTCGCGCTGATGGTTGCACAGCCGTCGCTGATCAAGCGGCCAATTGTCGTTTATCCCGGCGGATTGCTGGTCGGTTTCAAAGAGGCAGAGTGGGCCGCCGCATTCACCTGATACCAAGGCGCAATGATCTCTGATCTATTGATCTTGATACAACATCGCTCATCCTGAGCGGATCTACCGATATAATTGAGGTAAATGAGCCAAGCCTGACACGCGCCGGGCTCATGGCTCTTGAGCGACCATGTTGACGCATTGCAACATATCCTTGCTGGCGGGCACCCACCCGGCGTGGTATAAGCTGGGGGTGACCACACTAGCTCCGCCCGCACCACATCAGTTCGCGATCCTGATCGATCCCGCCGACATAGACTTCATGGGTCATGTCAATAATGCGTCGTATCTGAAATGGGTCCAGGACGCAGTGGTCGATCATTGGCGCGCACTGGCGCCCGCCGAAGATGTCGCGCGCCATTTGTGGGTCGCGCTGAAACACGAGATTACTTATCGCCGCCCGACATTTGCCAACGACCTGCCGATCGCGCATGTCGTGCTGGAAAAAGTGCAGGGTGCGCGCGCAATGTACCTGACCGTGATCAAGCGCGGCGAAGTCGTGCTGGCCGAAGTTACCTCAAGCTGGTGCTGCCTTGATGCCGTGACTTTGAAACCCGCCCGGCTGGCGCGCGATCTGATCGAACGGTTTCTGCCAACGCCAGCTGCGTGATCGCCCAATCAGGGGCGCGTCACCGTCACGATATAATTCAGCGCCAGATTGTTCGACAGGTGGAGCCCGGCATTGAGGCGCCACGCGATCCCTTGTGGATGACCCATGGTCAGCCCTGCGTCGCTCAACAGATCGTGCAATTCGACCGGCGTGATGAAATCGGCCCAGTGGTGCGTGCCGCGCGGCACCATGCCGATCCGTTCCGCCGCTTCGACCAGCAACACGCGTGATGCCGCGGTGCGGTTGGGTGTCGACAGGACCATCAGCCCGTTATCGGCCAATGCATTGGCCAGCGCGGCAACAAATGCCGGTTTGTCCGCGACATGTTCAATGACTTCCATGCTGGTCACCAGGTCAAAGCCGGTCAAGCCCATCTCCGAGACATCGCCGTACCGATAGGCAATCGTCAATCCGCCCGCTGTGGCATGCGCGGTTGCCACGCGGATGTTATCTTCGGCTGCATCCACTCCTGTGACATCGGCGCCCATCCGCGCCAGTGGTTCGGTCAACAACCCCGCGCCGCACCCGATATCGATCGCCCGGCGGCCTGCCAGTGGCCGCATCGTGCGCGGCTCGGCTGCAAAATGCGAGCCGATCGCGCTGCGGATAAATCCCAGCCGTACAGGATTGAGGCGGTGGAGCATTGCCGATGATCCCGCAGGGTCCCACCAGTCATCGGCCAGTTGCCCGAAATGCGCGGCCTCGTCGGGGCGGATCGTGCCGGGGATCGGTGTTGCATTGCTCATGTCCCACCCCTAAAGCGCCCCGCTGACCCGGTCCATGGGCTGGGTGGGCAATATTCTTTCGGTTAGGCAGGAGCAAGTCGCGTGTCCCGCATCGTGATGAAATTCGGCGGCACGTCGATGGCCGGCACCGAGCGCATCCGCCGCGTCGCGCGGATCGTGCAGCGTCAGCAGGCCGCCGGGCACGAGGTCGCCGTGGTCGTGTCGGCAATGGCGGGTGAAACCGACCGGCTGGTCAATTTCTGCCGTGAGGCGAGCGCGCTGTATGACCCGGCGGAATACGACGTGGTCGTCGCCAGCGGCGAACAAGTCACCGCAGGCCTGCTCGCGCTGCATCTGCAGGCACTGGGGTGCAAGGCACGGTCGTGGCTGGGCTGGCAATTGCCAATCCATACCGACGATGCCGCTGCCAAGGCGCGAATCGAGGGGCTTGATTC
>JAYTHT010000025.1:0-7101 GCA_043732365.1 Novosphingobium sp.
TTTGCCCATTTACGCTCCTGTCATGCGGCCCCATTGGCCGCCGTCAGGCAGAAAATCCAATTATCGCACTGCGCAGTTTTGCCGAGCCACCTCTCACGAGCTGCGCCGCGTCGCTCCAGTCACCGTTCAGCCATGTGTCATAGTCGGCACCGTCCAGGATCAACGGCATAGCCTTGGGATGGATCGGCGCGACCAGCGCGTTGGGCTCCGTCGTCAGGAACGCATAGTACGGGGTTTCGCCGATCTTTCGCCAGATGCCAGCGAAGGCGAACACCGGACGCGACGGGATCGAGAACCAATGCGGGCGCTTTTTGCCGGTGACAGGATCCGGCGCGGCGATCCATTCTTGGAAGTCCGTCACGGGCACCAGGCAGCGCTGATGGGGGTTGGCGAGTATCGATCGCTAGAATGGGCTGGCCAAGTTGCGCACGTTGGTGACTGGTTTGCCATTGTGCGGCACGCCCCAAGTCATCAGGCCGGTATTGCGCTCGCGATCGCGCTCGATAACAACCGGACCAATGCCGCCGGGTGCAACATAGAGTTGGGGCATGTCGGCGGCCCAGTAATCGCGGACGCCGAACATTTGGGCAATTTCGGCTTGGGCGCGGTTCATGCGGTAGAGGTTGTACATTGGATGCTAGCATGATCGCGGGCGAGTGAGCCGTCAATCGTATCGCGATTGTGCCTTGTAGGCGTCGCGCATTGCAGCGCGCTCCAACAAGCATGGTTCCTCGCGTTCGGCAGCGCGATAAGCGGAACTTAGCTTTGGTCTCTGCGTTGTAAGTCGCAGATCACCAAGAAAGGAACCGGATCATGGCAGACAATCAGGGCAATTCGGGAAGCAATGCTGGCATGTTCGCAATTGCGATCGTATTATTATTGGCTATTTTGGTCGGAGGTTATTTTCTCATGATGGCCAGCAATAGCGTCGTTTCAAAGAACAATGCAGTAACCGGCGCCGCCAACGCCGTGACCAATACCGCGCGGAAAGCGGGTAACGCAGTAGACAAATCCGGCGACAACTGAGTTTTCGCGGTCATTTTAATGTGGTGGCTGGGCGGAAATAGAACTGGCGAGTGGCTTCACTGCGCGCGCTCAATCGGCCCGCAAATCACGTCTCGCTTGCCGCAGGTATGACACTTGAGCCTGCGTACTATAGCGCCCATGTTGCGGCTCATCCTCGAGCGGCTACACTCGATCGATAGCGCGCGCGCGTCGATCACACTCACCGGCCGCAGCCCCGGCATTTGACTTGGAGATTGAAGCCGTGCCGCGCGGTGCGCTGATCGTATCGAGCCGTTGGCTTCCCATGCGCCGTAGGGAACGAATGCGGAACGATTCGGCAAGTTGGTAATCGCCATCATTGCGGGGATAACGTGCGCGCGGGCGCGTCACGTATTTCTAAAATAGATTTGAATAGAAATGCGATCACTGCGCTGTGCCGTGAATCAAACCACGCGCGAAATTGGGGGGGCATGATGCCTATGTGATGCCTAGCGATGCCAGCCGCGCATGCTAGGGGCTAAATTGTTATCTAAGTCATTGAAAAATGGTGCGCCCGACGGGATTCGAACCCATGGCCCCCAGATTAGGAATCTGGTGCTCTATCCTGCTGAGCTACGGGCGCCCGCGTCGAGCCATAAGGGGGTTGGTGGCTGGGTGCAATGCTGGACGAGCGCCCGAGCGGGTCAGTTCAGGTCTTTGGGAGGGGCGATCGGGAACAGGATCGGCGCGATGTCTACGCCTTCTTCGATCAGCGCGCGGGCCTCTTGCGGGGTGGCTTGGCCGTGGATCGCGGTCACGTCGGTTTCGCCGTAATGCATGGCGCGGGCATTGTCGGCAAAGCGTTTGCCGACCCATGTTGAGGATTTCAGCGCCTCGGCCTGCATTGTCGCGATTGCTTTCAGCGCGGCGATTGCTGCAGGTGGCAGCGGGCTGTTGGCCTGCATCGCGGGCACCTGTGCTGGCATTGGCACGGACACGGACATGGGCATGGGCATGGGCATGGGGGGCGGCACAGTCTGCCGGGACGGTTCGGGCCGTTGGTTGGCTTTGCGTCCGATATTTGGGGCGCTGACCGCCCTTACCACATCGGCGCTGTTGCAGGCCGGGCATGCGACAAGGCCGCGCGACTGTTGGTCGGCGAAATCATCCGATGATCCAAACCAGCCTTCAAACCGGTGGCCGTTGGCGGTGCATTCGAGGTCGAAAACGATCAT
The DNA here is from genome assembly GCA_043732365.1 of Novosphingobium sp. Lineage (GTDB taxonomy): Bacteria > Pseudomonadota > Alphaproteobacteria > Sphingomonadales > Sphingomonadaceae > Novosphingobium. Next base: position 2,220 of record JAYTHT010000025.1, read on the forward strand.
AGGCTCAATTGGGGTATCGGGCGCCGATTGACAAGGCTGGGCACCTGGCGCCGCACGTCGGCAATACGCGACAAGTCGATCGTGGCAAAGCCCAGCCCGGGTATAGTGCCCATGTCGAGCAGAACGTCGCCCCACGGATCGATCACCAGCGAATGACCATAGGTTTCCCGGCCATCCGCATGGAGGCCGGTTTGCGCGGGCGAAATGACGAATGCGCTCGCCTCGATGGCGCGGGCGCGTTGCAACACATGCCAGTGGGGAACGCCGGTGGGCACGGTGAACGCCGCCGGAATCGTGATGGCATCGCATCCGCGCCGACCTAATTCGTCGAACAATGCGGGGAAGCGCAAGTCATAACAGATCGTCAGACCAAGCCGTCCGACCGGGCAATCGACCGTCACGACCTGTTCGCCCGGACGATAGGCAGCGGATTCGCGCCAGCTTTCCCCAGTGGCCAGGTCGACGTCGAACATGTGGATCTTGTCATAGCGTGCCACGATCGCGCCGCCCGGATCGATTACGAACGCGCGATTGGCAAAACGGCCTTCGCCATCGGTTTCGGCCAGGACCGGCAACGAGCCGACGTGCAGCCAGATCCCTGCGCGCGCCGCCGTATCACGCAATGTGGCCAATGTCGGGCTCTGCGCTTCGGAGACGATGTGTTCGCGCGCGCGTTTGCGGTCGCGATCGAGCAATCCGGCCATTTCCGGCGTGAACAGCATCGCCGCGCCCTCGCCCGCCGCGCGCATGGCCGCATCGGCCATCGTTGCGGCATTGGCGACGGGGTCGATCCCGCTCGTCATCTGTAGCACTGCGATACGCACAGACTGAATGCTTGCGGCCACGTGACCGGGGTTCGCGCTCATTTGCCCAGCAATGGCGCCAGTCCGCCCTTTGCATTCAGCGCCATCAGGTCATCACAGCCGCCGATCAACTGCCCATCGATAAAAATCTGCGGCACAGTGCGGCTACCCGGGGCGCGTTCCAGCATTTCGGCGCGTTTTGGGCCGCCCATCGTGATGTCGTATTCGGCGAACGGGACGTCATTGCGCTCGAATATTGCCTTTGCGCGGGAGCAATAGGGGCAGCCCCACTTGGTGTAGATTTCAATATGCGGCGTTGCAGATTCGCTCATTACGGCCTCTTGAATTTGGGATCAGCCACTACACATGACCCATCGGATCACGCGCCGCAAGCCGGGCCTGATCCTTCGTTTGGCCCGTGCGGACGCCGATCAAAGGGTTCGCATGGGTCGCAGCACATTGCTCTGATCGAGGATATGCCATGACCCGTTTTGATTTTACCCCCTATCGCCGCACCACAGTTGGTTTTGACCGCCTGTTCGACTTGCTGGAACGCCAGGCGCGTGCCCAGACCGGGGACAATTACCCCCCCTTCAATATCGAACGGCGCGGCGATGACCAATATCGCATCACGCTCGCCGTTGCCGGGTTCAAGCCCGATGAAATCGACATCACCGCGCAACAGAACCTGCTCGTGGTCAAAGGCAACAAGGCCGAACCGGAACCCGACGCCAGCCAGTTCCTGCATGTCGGCATTGCCAATCGCGGCTTTGAACGGCGGTTTGAACTTGCCGATTTCGTGCGGGTCGATGATGCCGATCTTGCCGATGGTTTGCTGACGATCGATCTGGTGCGTGAAGTGCCCGAGGCGATGAAGCCGAAGAAAGTGTTGATCGGTGGTCAAAAACCGCTGGCGGTTGTTGAAGGCAATTCCAGCGCCGCTGCGTGATTACGCAATACCGGTGATGTAAGTGGGCGGATCGGCGACGGTCCGCCCCTTTTTATGGGGTGTGCCGGATCGCGACGTTCGGGTGGAGCGTCAGACCAGACGCGCCTGTTTGACCGCTGCGCCGATGAAATCGCGGAACAACGGGTGCGGATCGAGCGGGCGGCTTTTCAGTTCGGGATGAAATTGCACACCGATGAACCACGGATGGTCGGGGCGTTCGACGATTTCGGGCAAAAGGCCATCGGGCGACATGCCGGAAAATACCAGGCCGCCGGCTTCGAGCGGGCCGCGGTAGGCAGCGTTGACTTCATAGCGGTGACGATGGCGTTCGCTGATCGTGGTAGCGCCATAGATCGCCGCGACATGGCTGTTGCCGTCGAGCCGCGCTTCATAGGCGCCCAGACGCATCGTGCCGCCCAGATCGCCGCCTTCGGCGCGTGTTTCCAGACCTTCGGGAGTCATCCATTCGGTGATGATGCCGACCACCGGATCGGACACCGCGCCAAATTCGGTCGATCCTGCGCCCGCAATCCCGGCGGTGTTACGCGCGCCTTCGACGCAGGCCATCTGCATACCCAGGCAAATACCGAAAAACGGCACACCGCGTTCGCGCGCAAACCGGACCGAGGCAATCTTGCCCTCGGTACCGCGTTCGCCAAACCCGCCAGGCACTAGAATGCCATGGAGCGGTTCGAGCTGCGCGGTGATTTCGGCATCGCCCTGTTCGAACAATTCGGCGTCGATCCAGCGGATATTGACTTTGACTTTGTTGGCGAGGCCGCCATGCACGAGCGCTTCGTTCAACGATTTATAGGCATCGGGCAGCCCGACATATTTGCCGACCACACCAATCGTCACTTCGCCCTCGGGATTGTGAAAGCGATCGATGATGTCGATCCAGCGCGACAATTCGGGTTCCGGCGCGGTCAGGCCGAAATGGCGCAGGACTTCGTTGTCGAGCCCCTCCAAGTGGTATTGCAGCGGCACCGAATAAATGCTGGTCGCATCGAGCGCGGGGATCACCGACGATTTGCGCACATTGCAGAACAGCGCGATTTTCGCGCGTTCACCCTCTGGCAGCGGTTTTTCGCAGCGGCACAGCAGGATGTCGGGCTGGATGCCCAGCCCGGTCAATTCGCGTACCGAATGCTGGGTCGGCTTGGTCTTCAATTCGCCGGCGGCCGCGATATAGGGCACCAGCGTGACATGGACAAAACAGCTGAATTCGCGGCCCAATTCGTTGTGTAACTGGCGCAGGGCCTCGATAAACGGCAGGCCCTCGATATCGCCGACCGTGCCGCCGATTTCGCACAGCACGAAATCGAGATCTTCGGTTTCGGCCTGGGCGAATTCCTTGATCGCGTCGGTCACATGCGGGATTACCTGGACGGTCGCGCCCAGATAATCACCGCGGCGTTCGCGGATAATGATGTCGCGATATATGCGCCCCGACGTGATGTTGTCGGCCTGGCGCGCGGACACGCCGGTAAAGCGTTCGTAATGGCCCAGGTCGAGATCGGTTTCTGCCCCGTCATCGGTGACATAGACTTCGCCGTGCTGATACGGGCTCATCGTGCCGGGATCGACATTGAGATATGGGTCGAATTTGCGGATCCGCACGCGGTATCCACGCGCCTGCAGCAGCGCCGCAAGGCTTGCCGCCATCAGACCTTTGCCGAGCGAGGAGACCACGCCGCCGGTGATAAATATGTACCGCGCCATGGGGTTCGAGCCTTAATGTCCAAGGTTGCAAGGGCGCAAGCGGGTCTTGCGGGGATATCCCCCGCAATCCACTCGCAACCCCCAAAAGTCACGAATTGGTCAGGCAAACAGGATTGGAAAACGGCCCCGCCCCCGCCGGTGTGACGGTTGCCCGGGACGGTTGCCTTGCGCGCATCTGATTCGAACGATTATCCGCAAACGACGCCAGCTATCCTCGCCGTCGCATTTGCAGGGCCTGTGTTACTTCTTCGCGGCGCCTGCCAGAGGATCTGTTGGCGTGCTGGACGGCGCAGCAGGAGCAGGCACGGCACTCGCCGGAACGGCGGGCGCGTTTTGTGCACCAGCCAGCGGGTCGACCGGCGCGGGCACCGGACGATTAAGCGATGTATCGATCTTGTGCGTTGCCGTGGCGCTGACTGCCAAAGTGGCCAGCACGACTGACAGGCCGACGAACAATGTCGCCAGCACGCTGGTCGCGCGGGTCATGAAATCGGCCGCACCGCGCGCCGACATAAAGCCCGATGGGCCACTGCCAACGCCCAGGCCGCCGCCTTCGGATTTCTGCATCAGGATCACCGTGACCAGCAACGCCGCAATGATTGCCTGGACCACAGTAAGGAAAAGAAACAAGGTCATGGCTAGTCGCCTGAATAAAGTTTCCGCATGCGCGGATTGGCCTGAATGAAGTTTCCGCAAGCGCGGATTGAAGGCGCACTTAGGCGCGGGGGCGCTGTAGTGCAAGCCCGCCTGCCCCGCCACGCCAAGAACACCAGATTACGCGGCCACGTTGATCGCAGCGGCAACGATCGCCAGAAACGTATCAGCGGTCAGACTGGCGCCCCCGACCAGCGCACCATTGACACCCGGCGCGGCCAGCAGTTCGGCCGCGTTTTCGCCAGTGACCGACCCGCCATACAAGATGCGCACTTTGTTGCCCGCATCGCCCATCAGATCGGTCAACCGCGCGCGGATCGCGGCATGCATCGCGATCACGTCGGCGACAGCGGCCACGCGCCCGGTGCCGATCGCCCAAACCGGTTCATAAGCCACCGACAATTTGCCCAGCATCGCCGCATCGGCCGCAGCATCGCCCAGCGGCAGCGACCCGGTAACCTGACGTCCGACGACAGTTTCGGCATGTCCGCCATCACGGTCTTCAAGCGTTTCGCCAACGCAGACGATCACGCCGATCCCCGCCGCCAGCCCGGCTTGCGCTTTGGCGCGGACCAGTTCGTCGGTTTCGCCATGGTCACGGCGGCGTTCGCTGTGCCCGACAATGACGAAATCGGCGCCAATATCTGCCAGGATCGCGGCGGACACATCGCCGGTGTGCGCGCCTTTTACCGCCGTATGGCAATCCTGCCCGCCAACCCCGATGGCCGAGACCTCTTCACACAGCAGCGCGATC
>JAYTHT010000026.1:0-2053 GCA_043732365.1 Novosphingobium sp.
GCCCGCCCGGCGAGTGCCAATATCAACATCGCGCAATACAAAGTGCGTGTGCCTGCGCGCGACAAGCGCAAAGCGCTGCGCGATCTGCTGGTGCAGGAAAAAGTTACGACCGCAATCGTGTTTGCCAATCGCAAAACGACAGTGCGCGATCTGGCCAAAAGCCTGAAGCAATACGGTTTTTCCGCAGGCGAAATTCATGGCGACATGGATCAGCCGGCACGGGTGGCCGAATTGCAGCGGTTCAAGGATGGCCAGGTCAACATCTTGTGCGCGTCGGACGTCGCGGCCCGCGGGCTCGACGTCAAAGGCGTCAGCCACGTGTTTAATTTCGACACGCCATGGCATCCCGATGACTATATTCATCGCATCGGTCGGACCGGTCGCGGTGGGGCCACCGGCCGCGCGATTACGCTATATTCGGATGAAGACGCCGAAGCGATCGGCAATGTCGAAAAACTGACCGGCATGGTCATTCCTGATCTGATCATCGGGCTTGCGCCCGGCGCTGGCCAGGATGACAGCGCGTCAGTTAGGACGCAAAGCGAACCGCGGCCATCCTCGCGTCGCCGGGGCCGGGACAAGGCACCCGCCGAACCAGAAGGTCGGACCGCCAGAAATCCCGAATCCAAGGGACCGGAACGCAGCGGCCCACGTCGGTCATCGCGCAAGGTCGATGCACAGCGCCCCGCTTCATCACCTGTTGCATCACCACCGGTTACGGTGTCGCCAGTTGAAGTGGTCGGACCAACGCCGAGCAAACCGCAGCCGGTAGAACAGCGCCCCGCCGCGCCAGCGCCCAGAGTCGCTGCGCCAGCGTCCCGGGCGCCAAAGCCTGCGATGCAACCCGTTGCGCCGGTTAATCGCGATAGTGGGGGCGATGTCGGGCCATGGAACGGACCGTTGCCGGGGTTCCTGAACGTTTCTGCGCTGTCAGCAGAGTCCTGAACTGGTCATCAACACAGACTACCTGGTTCGTCAGTCATGTCTGAAACATGACGCAGAGTTAATGAATCTTTGGTGATGTTGTGCGAATCTTGGATCAGGTCCTTGTTGCGGAGCTCCCCATCACGGGCCCATCCAGGGATACGCGGTTTGATTTTTCAAACGTCTGGCGGTCACGACGGGCCAGGAATCAGCCGGTGCGACGGCAATTGAAGATGGCCTGATGGCGGCGCTGACTTCGGTTGCCGCGAATTCGACCATGGGGCGCTGGGCTATTCGCTATTGAATACATTCAGTTTAGTCTTTGCATGCGAAATTGTGGCGCAAAGCGACCGTCTGGAGCGCGGCACCCGCGCGGGATCACGATGTCAGGGCAAATCGCGGCTGCGGTATCAATCGCAGCCGTTAAGGCAATTTTTTCTGTTGCTACGTATTATCCTCAGTGAGTGCCTCTTTGCGGAGGGGCGTTGGGGAGTACGTTATGATTGATATCCATGTATTATTGGCACGAATCGCGCGAGACGAAAGCGGCGCGACCGCGATCGAATACGGCCTGATGGCCGCGTTGATTTCGGTTGCAGCGATCACAGCAATGGGCGCGCTGGGCAATTCGCTGATCAATACTTTTGCGTATGTGTCCAGCCAGGAAACGCAGGCGCAAGCCGGTCAGTTGTAAAACCGGTCCGGAAGATTAACTGGCCCAGAGTATAAACTGGTCAAGCAGGTTTTACAAAGCTGTCGAGCACGCGCTTGTGCCCGGCACTTTCGAAATCGATTTCCAGCTTGTTGCCGTCCTGCCCAGCGATCACGCCGTAACCGAATTTTTCGTGAAACACGCGGGCGCCGATTCTCAGGTCGGTGCGCGGAGTCGCGGCAAAGCTGGCCGCGCTGCGCGATGGTTCGGCGATTCTGCGCGGAATGACGTCGATCGGCGCTGCTGCGGCGCGTTGCCAGCCGGGCCCGCGGCTGGCGACACGTGACGGGTTTGTCCGCGCCACATCGGCAAACGGATCGGCGTGTTCGGACCAATGCGCGCGCCATAGCGATGCGCCTCCGGCCAGCGTGGTTTCCTCCTCAACATGATCCTCGGGCAATTCGCCGACAAAGCGTG
>JAYTHT010000027.1:0-2051 GCA_043732365.1 Novosphingobium sp.
CAGATTGGCCGCAGTCAGGTGGCAGCGCCCGTCGGCAGTATCGGGCGCGGGCGACACGGTCGCGGCATTGGCGGTCCACATGGAACTGGCCGACCATGCTGCGGCGCGCAGCCGGGTTTGTGCAGCCCGGTCCGCAATGCCGTCAGGTTGGGGATCGCCCAACGCCGCCAGAAACGCGTGATCGGGGCGAGGCAGCGGCGCAAGGAAACCCTGTACCAGCCCGAGCGCCAGGTTGTGGCGCATCTTGTCCAGTCCCTGCAATGCTGCGGCGCGCGGGTATGATGGATCGCCACCGTGGCTGGCCGAGGCAAGATTGCCCAGGCTGAGCCCCGCATAATTGTGGCTGGGGCCGACCAGGCCGTCGAAATTGATTTCCACCAGGGACATGGCCAATCCTTATCGTGCCCAATTGTTATCGTGCGACATGCCAGACGGTGCTGCCGACGCTGACGTCGAGCGCCAGGGCGGCTACCGGATCGAGTACCAGGCCATCCGCGCCATCGGTCGCCACTTCGCCATAAGTGCAGCGGAAATCGGCCAATAGCCCGGTGGCGATCAGCGCGCGGGTGTGCGCTGCTTCGCCTTCGGGCGCGCGCACATGGGTCACTGTTGCGGCGCGCGATCCGGCGATCGATCGCACGCGGTCGGTGCGCGCGGTCATCGTCGGGCCGCCGTCGAAAATATCGACATAGCCTTCTGCACCAAACCCTTCTTCTTCCAGCATGCGCATCGCCGCGCGCCCGGTCGGGTGGGGCAGGCCGATCACCTGGCGCGCCACGTCGGGCAACATCGCGATATAGACCGGGTGTTTGGGCATCAGATCGGCGATGAACTGGTGGCCGTGGATCGCGTTGAAATAGTCCGCTTCCTGAAAACTCATCCCAAAGAACCGCCCGGCGACCCCGTCCCAGAACGGCGACCCGGCGCGTTCGTCGATGATCCCGCGCAATTCGGCCAGAATGCGGTCGGCAAAGCGGGCGCGGTGCATCGCGATAAACAGATACCGGCTGCGCGCCAGCAACAGCCCCAGCCCGCCCGCGCGTTCACCGGGATGCAAAAACAACCCGCCCACTTCGCTCGATCCTTCCAGATCGGTGACGAGGTTCAGCAATTCGGCGCGGAACGTGCGCCCCAATTCCTTTGAATGCTGCGTCAGCGTGGCGATGCGGTACGAATAGAACGGCATCTGCTGACCGACGCACGTAAATATCTGCGCGGTGCCGCGCACTTCGCCGGTGGCGACATCCTCCAGCACCAGCACGAACAATTCGTCTTTGATGGCGCCTGGCGCGGTTTCGCCATAGCTGGCGGCGGCACGGTCCAGCTTTGCGGCCAGCGCCTTGCGATCGGGCGGCAAATTGGTGAACCCGCCCCCGGTCAGCTTGGCCATGTCGTACAAATGCTGCAAGTCGTCGGTCTTTGCCGCGCGTATGCGAAACGTCATTATTCCCCCCCGGAAAAACGGTGCAGCACGAGCGCCGCCAGTTGCGCGCGTTCGCCCAGTGACGGCACGATCAGAAACTCGTCCGCCGAATGGATCGCGCCGCCACGCACGCCCATGGTATCGACCACCGGCACGCCACACGCTGCAATATTGTTGCCATCGCACACCCCGCCGGTCGATTGCCAGCCAATCGTCTGGCCCAGCGCCGCCCCGCAATTGCGCACCAGTTCGAACAGGTGCTCGGCAGCGTCGGTCATCGGCTTTGGCGGGCGCGAAATGCCGCCGTGGATATGGGCGTGGACATCGTATTTGTGCGCCATCTGCGCGATCGCATCGGGCAGGGCGCGGGTAAATTGCGCCGCCGCCGGTTCGCCACGCGGGCGAATGTTAAACCGCACAATCGCCAGATCGGGCACGACATTGTTGGCCGATCCGCCTTCGATCTTTGCCGGGTTGATCGTGATGTCCGGCCCTGCCAGTTCGGTCAGGCGCAGCACCAGCCACGCCGCCGCGACAATTGCGTTGCGCCCATCGTGGGGATTGCGCCCGGCATGCGCAGACCGGCCATGGATCACCACGCTGTAATTGCCACTGCCCGCGCGCGCGC